>CBDUZS010000016.1:0-44556 GCA_965371785.1 uncultured bacterium | reverse complement strand
GAGATATCTCGCCGAAGATGAGCAGAAGAAAAGTCATGACAAGGACTGCTATTCCCAGTCCCAGCGAACCGGGAAGGATCTCTGCGATCATGACGGTGGCAACTGCTGATGCGGCAACGTTTACAAGCGTATTGCCAAAGAGCACAGCAGAGAGGAGTCTGTCCGGCTTCCCGAGAAGCCTGAGGGCAATCCTGCCGCGGCTGTCCGTCGAGAGCCTTCTGCGCCCAAGCCTGTCAAGGCTGAAGTAGGCTGTCTCCGTACCGCTGAAGAATGCGGATAAGCCCAGGAGAACAATGAGCAGAGGAAGTTTCAGGTTCACCCCCTGATTCCAGGCGGCAGCTCAGTGGAAACACCATCGAATGAGAAGCTTCTCCTGAACGTCTTGTGGAAGTAGCCCCTGCTGGAATAAGTCGGTTCGATGACTATCGTCAGTGTGTATTCCCCTGCCGGAAGTCCCTGACCGCGCGAATCTGTGCCATCCCAGTCGAACTCCAGGATCCTGCCAGTGACCCTGGCATTGTACACTGTCTTTACCTCTTCCCCACCGGGGTCGAGGACCGTTGCCCTTACGTTGGCCGGCTCGGTAACGGTTGCCGAAAAGGTAAAACCCACTCCATCGGAGCGAAAGCTCAGTTCCCGAAGATCCGTTCCCACCCAGAAGTACCTGGCTCCCTCGCTTTCGGCAACGAAGACCTGTCCGAATCTGTTCCATATCGATATGCCGGTTGGTGCGTCCAGCTGGCCATCTTCTTTTCCGGGTTCACCGAAGCTGTCCAGATACTCGAGATCGCTATTGAATTTGTGGATCTGGCATGAGATGCTGTCAGTAGCCCAGATGTTGCCGTAGTAGTCGATATCCACGTAGTTGAAGGTTCTTCCGCCGCAGTCGCCGGGCACAGCGGAGCCGGTGATCTCACCGTCAACTACTTTTACAAGGCGTGAACCGTCTTCCGTTATCACGGCCTGAAAAGCCCCATGATCCGTTGTCCACCTGTCCGAACCGGTTGCGGCAATCCCCAGGGGCAGTTCGAGCAGGATCACTGAGGGCAGGCTGTCCGCAAGAGAATTGTAAACCAGCATTCTGCCGCCGGATCTGTCGGTGACGTAGATCGATCCGCTCCCGTCCAGGGCCACGTCCCAGGGCTCGATCATGTCCCCTGCCAGAAAGCCGATCTGGACGAGCCTTCTCTCATTTCGATCGAGTATCACTACCCTGCCGTTGCCCGTATCGGCAACGAGAACAAGCCCTTCAGAGTCTGCAGCGACTCCGTGCGGCCCTCTGAGCTCATCCGGCCCAGAACCCGTGCCGCCGTAAAGCCCCAGGGCGTACATACTGGCGTTGTAGATGACATGACCGGACCTGCTGTTGACGCCGTAGACCGTCAGTTCATCGTCGTCGCTCAACCCCGGCTCGTCCCACGCAGACAGCTTGACACATGCGAGCCCCTGAGGGTCGTCGAAACTGACCATGCCGCCGAGCATGAGCGCAAGCTCATCGTTTCCTGCCTTGTAGATGTTCATACAATGGCCGAACGGAGGAAAGACAAGGGTGGTCGGCTCGGACGGCTCGATGAACCAGGAGCCTATCAGCAATACTACAGCCAGTGGGTTCATTATCTCATCCTCTCGTATATCCATACTGAGCGGAGAACCTTCTTGACGTAAATCCTCGTCTCTCTATAGGTGATCTGCTCTACATATAGTTCCGGGTCGAGGGGATCCCATCCGTGCATATCCATCCATCTCGAAGCGTTTCCAGGACCGGCATTGTATGCGGCAAGGAATAGATAAGGCTGACCCTCGAAGTTCCTCAACTGTCTGTTGATGTAGAGAGCCCCGTAGAGGATTGAATTCGATGGAATGTAGAATTCCTCCTCGGACAACTGTGGAAGACCGTTCCAGCGGGCCACATCGTATGCTGTACCGGGCATGAGCTGAATCAGCCCTCGCGCGCCGGCACTCGAGACCACCCATCTGTTGAAATAGCTTTCTTCCCTCATGATACCCTGCACGAAATCCGAGGAAAGGCTCATCGTATCCGTTATCGCTTCGCTCAGACGGGCGTAGGGAGAGGGGAAGTACCAGCACAGAAGACTGTCGGGCAGCAGAGAGACAGCCTCCTCTCTCAGCCCGCTGTCAAGGCTTCGAAGAAGGGAAATGGATTTGCCGTGTTCTCCGATCAGACCGAGGGCAATACTCCTCCTGCCGGGATCACCGGTCCTGGCGTAGCGGAGCATCTCTATCGCAAGAGTACCGTACCCCCTGGAGAACATGTCGATGGCTTTCAGAGTGAAAGGGTCTTCTGCGAGAAGTACCGAGGTCGGTGAAAGGCGTATTCCGTGTTCCCTTCCAAGCCTCTCCGAAGCAAGCATTCCGTAGAACTCCCACGGATGCTCGGATGCGACGGATGCGAGAAGGCGTGATTCGCTGCCGGAATCACCTCTCCTGTTGGCATATCTGGCTCTCCAGAAGAGCATTTCGTCACGCCAGAAGCCGTATGGCCACTTCCTCACACCCTCCTGCCACAACGAATCGCCTCCGTACCCCTGACCGCTCATGTAAAGGCAGAATCCTCCACGCCAGTGAGCTCTTTCGTCGCCAGCCCAGGTACCGCTTGAACCAAGGGACGCAAGGTATGCTTCCGCTGCCCTTGCCCACTCCTGTTCGCTGTCGTAGTACTTGCCTGCAATGTATGCCGCTTCCCGCGATACAGGATGCTGCGGCCAGTCGGTCGCGAATTCGACGTAAGCAGCATTCGCCTGCCCGTAGCTCCTGGAAGACCTGAGCGCTCTTGCTCTGAACAGCGCCGCTCTGGCAAGAAGCGAGTCAGGTGCCAGTGAGTCGATTGAAGCGCATCTTTCCAGGACTGCTCCGTTCCTGCCGGATTCCAGATCCAGTGCGAGCATCGTACCGGTTCTGAAAACAGAATTGCTCGAGTTCGATGCAAGGTTCCCGGCAAGAAACACGTCTCCCTCTCCGACGAGGGCATCGACTACACTCCAGCTCTCGGCGTACCCGTCGGTATCGATTCTGACAAGCACCCTCGCAGCCACCCCTGCGCCAGAATCCCCCTGCTCCAGGAGCCCTGACCAGTAGGCCACGTCTCCCGCCTGGAGATAGGCGTTCCTCTCTGCCTCGAGGGCTGTCTTCTCACTGCTGTCCTCCAGCTGGAGAAGCACCGAATCCACCCAGTTCCCTCCGGAGTGGATCCTGAGCTCTATTTCCGCAAGCAGCCTCTCGTTGAGGCCCGGGATGAGAACGGCATCAGATGCCGCCAGGGTGATCTGAGAAGGCGTGAGCGTACCCAGCGGGGCAAGGCTTACCCTCACGAATCGTTCCGCAGCACTCACCGGTGCCGGAATGATGGCGGGAACGGGTGCATCTTCGATATCTCTGGACAGCCACATCCGAAGCAGCACATCGTCGCTGGAAACCAGGGGGAGGGCTTCAGCGGGTCTTCTGGCCAGATCGAGCAATGAAACCTTCCAGCCGGTAAGATCTCCAAGACCGGACTGCTCGAGTGTTTCGAACAGCATTACGCCCTGGTCGGTCAACCCGCGGCTGTGGTAGACACCTGCCAGCCTCCAGAGGATATCGTCCATGTACCTGCTGTTATCGGCATTCCTCAGCATCGAGTGCAGTTCGCTTTCGGCACGGTCGAACTCACCTTCGAGCAGGAGAGAATCGATGGCCAGAAAGATGGTGCAGGTGTTGTTCGGAACCGTTTCTACCCTCTGCCCCTCCGCTGAGACGATCCTGCAGCCGGTAACGTTCAGGAGGAGCGCAAGTGAAATAAGCCGTATCATGTCAGTGCCTGAAGTGCCTGGTTCCGGTGAAAATCATTGCCATCCCATGCTCGTCAGCAGCCTGGGTAACTTCTTCATCCCGGATGGAACCTCCCGGCTGCACGATGGCGCTGATTCCCTCTGATGCTGCCCTGTCAGGTCCATCCCTGAACGGGAAGAAGCCATCGCTGGCAAGTACGGCACCCTCGAGACCGTTTCCTTCCCGGAGCGCCCTGCGAATGGCGAGATCAAGGCTCTCTATCCTGCTCATCTGACCGGCTCCCACACCGAGCGTGCCCTTTTCGTCACCGAGAACTATTGCGTTGCTCTTCACGCCTTTGCACACCCTCCAGGCGATATCGAGCGCCTTCAACTCGCTGTCTGTCGGTTTCCTCGATGTAACGACTTCACCGGCAAGGACCTGATCTGCACACGAATCATGATCCTGCAGCAGGACACCTCCCCAGATACTTCTCAGCTGCATTCCGTCATCGCAACCGGCAGGCATCCGGAGAATCCTGAGTTTCTTGCGTTTACGAAGCCTGGCAAGCGCATCCTCTGTGAATGACGTTGCCAGAACGATCTCCAGGAAGAGCCCCTTGAGTCTCTTTACCAGATCGATATCCACTTCACCGTTGAATGCCAGTATGCCTCCGTATGGTGATATCGTATCTGCCCGGAACGCATTCTCGAACGCTTCCACCGAAGAGGATCCGATTCCCGCGCCGCAGGGATTGCCATGTTTCAACAGAACGAGGCCGGCTCCGTCCGACGGAAGATCCTGCAGCACGTCCCACGCGGCGGAGGCATCGAGATAGTTGTTGTAGCTGAGAGCTCTTCCACCGAGGATATCGGCCTTACCGAATCCCTCTCCGGGTGAGTTGAGATGAACTCGGGCCGATTGGTGAGGGTTCTCACCGTACCTGAGATCGGGCACGAAACCCTCTTCGAGTCTTACGCAGACTGACAGGTCGTACCGGGAAGTGATATCGAATGTTCTCGCTGCCATGGCTCTTCTGAACGGTAGTGAATCCTCTCCGTTCCGTACGGCATCCAGGACGTAACCGAAACAGTCCCTTCCCGTGGCAACGATTACATGCGCATAGTTCTTTGCCGCACCCCGGGCCATCGCTGGTCCGCCGATGTCGATCAGTTCAACAAGTTTCGGGTCGTCAGGGGAAAGCTGCTCGGTCTTCCAGAAGGGATAGAA
Source organism: uncultured bacterium (assembly GCA_965371785.1). GTDB lineage: Bacteria > Fermentibacterota > Fermentibacteria > Fermentibacterales > JCC-6 > CBDUZS01. The sequence goes on along the minus strand of CBDUZS010000016.1, from coordinate 39,561 downwards.
ATCGACTGCGACGAGATCGAAGACCGGTTTTCCATCGGAAATCCTCTTTTCTCTATCCTCTCCCGCTGCAAGAATGGATGCATGCAGCTCTGGGTGAAGTGTCTTGACCCGCCCGCCGAGAATGGAACCAATGCCGGTAATCGACTCGGTGGGTGTTACCTCTATACAGCCATCTTCAAGGGCTTTAGCGGTGCCACCCGAGGCATATATCTCCCAGCCGAGGTTTCTGAGCCCGCCTGCGAATTCGAGGAGGCCCGTTTTGTCGTACACACTGAACAGTGCAGTTCTACTCATTGTCAATCCATTTCCTTGCATCGAAAAAGGGTATGGGGTTACGCTTGTGCTCAGTTCGGGAAACCATCTCTTCAATCCTTCTACAGGCTTCTGACTGCTTCAGCTCACCGGAGAAGAAGCGCCTTACGTCCATGTAGGTCACTCCCATCTCTCCCTCATCACTCTGTCCGGGCCACAAACCCGCCGAGGGAATCCTCGAGATAAGCCACCCGGGCAGATCGAGCTCCCGGGCAAGCAGGTTGATCTCATCCTTGAACATTCTTGCCAGGGGCTGGATGTCGGCGGCGCCGTCGCCCCATTTCGTCCAGTATCCGACGAGTATCTCGGAGTAGTTGCTGGTGCCCAGAACCAGTCTGTCTCGCGAGTGGGCATAGATAACGGTCATCCTGAGCCTTGCCTTTACGTTCGCGATCTGCAGCCGGTCGCTCGGATCGAGTCCCGATGCCTTTTCCAGGGAAGCCAGTACAGGTTCGAGATCGATAACCCTTTGCTGCACACCCAGTATGGATGCCAACCGTTCGGCATCATCGAGATCCTCGGGAAGGCTACGGCACGGAAGAAGAAGACACAGGACATTTTCCTTTCCGAGAGCACGTGACGCCAGGGCAGCAGCGAGACCGGAGTCGACTCCTCCGGAGAGTCCCAGGACTACCCCCTTTGCACCCGCAGTGCTGACGGCCTCTCGTATCCATGACTGTATCTCGATGGAAAGTGCTGTGTAGTCCGTCATTCCCTGCTGCTTCCCTTTCCCGAATCGACGGGGCTGAGAGTCAGGGTGCGTTCAAGGGGGTTTGCAGATTCGACCCTTACCCTGATCTCCATTCCCTCCCTGCAGGTGGCATGTGAATGATAACCCATTTCCCTCATCAGCCGTACCGGCATGAGCCCCTCCGCAGGTACGTCGCGAAGCCTGACGAAAAGACCGAAATCCTTGACGCCGCTCACGACTCCCTCGAAAATGGAGCCAATCCGCCTGGACAGGTAGAGTAAGCCCATTACCGTGGTGGCGGTTCTCTCGAGTGCTTCTGCTCTCCTCTCTGCCGAACTCGTTTCCAATGCAAGTTTCCCCATGCCCTTTTCCCTTTCGGGCACTCTTCCCTCCCCGTAGGCTGCCAGCGCCTGATGAACCAGCAGATCCGGGTAGCGGCGAATCGGGCTGGTGAAGTGCAGATAGCTCTTGAGCGCAAGACCGAAATGCCCATTGTTATCCGGACTGTACACGGCTTTCCGAAGAGATCTCAGCACCAGATCCCGGACAATGGGGAATGCGGGACTATCCTTGAGAGAGTCGAGCAGCTGAGTGAGCTCCCCTGCATGCTCCAGGCGTTTGCCAGGCAGGTCCAGTTCGAGCTCTGCCAGTCTGTGCTGCAGTTTGTCAACCGAGTCCGGTGCCGGCCTGTCGTGAATCCTGTAGAGAACCTGCAGGGGAATCCAGCTGCAATGATCTGCAACCGCCTTGTTTGCCTCTATCATGAAATTCTCGATCAGCCTGTGAGCTCTGTCGTCTGGAACTTTCTCGAATCCGGATGGCCAGCCTTCACCGTCGAACCCGGCTTTCAATTCGGAGCTGCCCAGATCGAGTGCGCCCCTGCGTTTCCTGTCATTCTCCAGAAGACCGGACAGAGTATCGAACCTGTCCATAAGGTCCGACAGTGAAGTCTCACAGGGAATCCTTCCCTCGAGAATGCCCAGTGCTTCTTCGTACGTCAGGCGATGTCCCGATCGGATCATGGAGCGGGATATGGTAAAATCCTGCCTTCTGCCTTCCCCGTCGAATCCGATCATCACGGAGACGGTCAACCTGTCCTCGCCCGGACGAAGGCTGCACGAGCCATTTGACAGGACTTCAGGCAGCATCGGCAGCACCCTGTCAGGCAGGTAGACACTTGTTCCACGAAGGCTTGCCTCGGTATCCAGGAGGGATCCTGGCGGGACGTATGCGGCGACGTCTGCTATGTGAACACCGAGCAGATAATTGCCTTCAGGCGTTATTTCCAGCGATACCGCGTCATCGAAATCCCTGGCATCTACCGGATCGATAGTCACCGTCAGCCTGTTCCTGAAATCCTCACGACCGGCAGGATTATCGATCGGGGCTACGGTTGCCCTCTCGGCTTCCTCGATCACATGATGGGGAAAGGAAGTCCTTACTCCGCTGTCTGCCACCAGGGCTTCGATCAGCACTCCTGGTGAGGTCGGGTCTCCCAGCGTCCGGCGCAGAATCGCACTGAAACCACGTTTATCGTACTCGAGATCGGCATATACGATACGCCCGGCTTCGATTTCACGCCCCCCCGTTTTCAGCGGAATCCGGTCGGGGAGGGATGGGTCCACCGGGCAGAGCATCCATCCTGCTCCCGATACCCGCGTGATTCCACTTACCCCCTTGCGGCTGCGGACCAGGATTCTCTCTATCCTGCCCGCGAACACATCACCCATGTCAGTCGTTTCAAGCCTTCTAACGAGAACGGTGTCTCCGCTCAGAGCTCTTCCAATGTCCTTTACGTCCAGGGAAATCCTCTCTCCCTGCGAAGTGATTACGAATCCCGTTCCTCCCGGTCTTACCCTGAGTACTCCCCTGAAGATGCCCAGCTCTTCGGCGACTGCGTATCTACCTTTCCTGAGAAGCTTCAGCACTCCATCCTCAGTGAGATCTTCGAGTGCGCCAGTAAGATCCTCTGCTTCCCCGGGAAGTCTCTTCTCGATCTGTCGGAAGGTCAGCCTCTGCCCTCTCCTTTCGGAGAACATGGCTAGAACCCGCTTCCTGGTATCGATACGTTTCACGCCCTGATCAACTCGTAAGGCTCGAGTTCCCCCGGCAGGGAATCTCGAGTGAAACGGAACCATGCAGATCATCCGCGATATCGACCACGAGAGAGCAGCCCAGCCTTCCCGCAAGCCCGATCATCCAGGAGGAAGGTTCTCGAAAGTCGTCTGCATCCGACAGCACTGCCGATTCCACACGGGTCCGGGACACTGTGAACACAACGGAACCTTCGGTTGCAGTGCTTATCAGAGAAATACTCCCGGCGCCCCCGCAGGATGTGACAGCCCAGCTCATCATACCGATAACAAGTGTTCTGAATTCGAGATCCGTAAGCGGCAGATGAGCGGGAATCACTGAAGTCGATTCGAAGCCTATTGACCTGCCGCACGCAAGTGAAGCGAACCCGACGATATCTTCCAGGGTTACGGATGTACATGGACCGGCGTCAGGCCTGAATCGATTGAGGTCTGAAACGAAGCGGGTTACTCCTGCTATGGCATGCCTTGCCCTGGTGAGCTTTTCCGACACCTTCTCGCTGCTGTCGGAGTACATTTCCGCAAGATCAATGTTACCCGTTACACCCAGAAGCCTGTTGTTGAGGTTGTGAACGAAGCGGGGAACAAGGGCTCCAACCGAAGATTCAAGGCATTCCAGCAATTCCTTTCTGCAGGGCCTATCCTTTGACTCAGAACGCACTTGAACCTGCTTTCAGCTTTGTTCGATAAGGGGTACGAATCTGACGCCCAGCAGATCTTCGCAGTATGGGCTTCCGTCTTCCAGCCTGGTCACCCTCACGAGTCTCTGGGAATATCTGCCAACGGGGATGATAATGCATCCGCCGTGGTCGAGCTGTTCTACGAGATGCTCTGGAAGTTCCGGGGGGGCTGCGGAGACGATTATCCCTCCGTAGGGTGCTCCCGGGCTCCATCCGTGGAAGCCGTCGGCTACGATGAACCTCACGCTGGATCCGGGAGAACTCTTCATCACAGCCTGCCTGGCACATGACTGAAGGGCGGGAATCAATTCAACCGTGACGACATCGAGATCCATTGCCGCAAGAATGGCCGCCTGGTATCCCGAGCCGGTCCCTATCTCGAGGACCCTGTCTCCGGGAGTGAGGCCAAGAAGCCCGACCATCAGCGCCACGATGTACGGCTGCGAAATCGTCTGCCCGTAGCCGATGGAAAGAGGATAGTCTCCGTAAACGGTTTCGAGTGGAACCATGGATGGTGTGAAGAACTCTCTGGGAACACTCATCATTGCTGAGAGTACCCTCTCATCCCGTATTCCCCTTGCTGCGATCTGACCGATGACCATACGCTCACGAAACTCCATCGACCTCCGGGAAGAGAACATCATTACGAGTTCCCGCTAGTGGAACGCTTCTTCTCAGCCTCCCGCTCAGTTTCCCGGGCAGAGCTGCGAATCTCTCTCCATTTCTCCATTCTCTCCCGGAACAGGCTCTCCCTTCCCGATTCTCCAGGCTTCCAGAATCGAGGTTCACCCATTTCCTCTGGAAAATTGGAATGGGTGACGATTCCATCCTCCATGTCATGGGAGTACTGGTAGTCCTTCCCGTATCCGAGATCCTTCATGAGGCCGGTAGGAGCGTTCCTGAGATGCAGAGGAACCGGCAGACTGCCCTTCGATCCGACTTCCTTCTGAACCTGCTTCCAGGCCATGTAGACGGAGTTTGATTTGGGGGCTGCTGCCAGAAAGCAGACGGCTTCGGCAAGAGCGAGTTCGCCCTCAGGTGAACCCAGAAAACGATAGCAGTCAACTGCCCTCATAGTGATCGTCAGCGCTGAAGGATCTGCCAGCCCAACGTCCTCTGAGGCGAACCTGACTAGTCTTCTGCCGATGTAGAGAGGGTTCTCTCCAGAGGCCAGCATCCGGGCCAGCCAGTAGAGAGATGCGTCGACATCGCAGGATCGAAGTGACTTGTGAAGTGCGCTTATCAGGTTGTAATGCTCCTCACCGGATTTGTCATACCTGAGCGGTGAGGCCGAAATGACCCGAGCGGTTAGCTCGGTTGTGATTCCCTGTTCACCTGCCATTCCGGCAAGCTGTTCCAGCAGGTTGAGACTGCGCCTGCCGTCTCCGTCCGCACAACCGGCTATCATGTCGAGAACCTCTCCTGGAACGGTCTCCCCCTTCCCGTGCGGGAAGGATGTGTGCCGGACTGCCCTGTCCAGGAGCAGGCGTATGTGCTTCTTCTCGAGACTCTTCAGAACGTAAACGGTGCACCTGCTGAGAAGCGGTGCGTTTATCTCGAAGGATGGATTCTCGGTGGTCGCGCCGGCCAGGTGAATCGTGCCGTCTTCAACATGTGGAAGGAATGCATCCTGCTGTGCCTTGTTGAACCGGTGAATCTCGTCGACGAAGAGCATCGTTGCGGTACCCATTCTGCGACGTTCCCTGGCCTCTGCGACAACGGAACGCACCAGGGCTACGCCACCCGTCACCGCGCTGAATCTGACGAAATGCTCATCGCCGTACCCGGCAACGATGAGAGCCAGAGTCGTTTTACCGGTTCCGGGAGGACCCCATAGAACGAAGGAGCCCAGTGCTCCTGAAAGCATGGACTCCCTGAATGGTGCGCCCTCGGCCAGCAGATGCTCCTGACCGACGACCTCGTCAATGGTGCACGGTCTCACGAGCTCCGCGAGTGGAACGCTGACATCACTGTGCTCGAGAAGTTTCTTCATGGTCACCCACGAAGATAACAGGGAAATAAATACCGGGGAAGGTCGTGTGCCCGGCCGAAGACCGGGCACACCGTGAACGGAGGATTACTCGAAAGAAGTACTCATTGCCTCCGCCTGGGCAAGCATGCCCTGGAGGAACATCGATGCGTCGAGAACCTGAACCGGTTCACCGAGCTTGTTGACTGCGCCGTCAAACCCGTAATCGACAACCTCGATGTAACCGCTGTTATCGGCATCACCGGTGTCGGTAAAGCTGATGTATACAACCGGAAGAATAGGGAGTTCCGAAGAGAGCACGAAAGAAATCTCTCCCTCGGGATGCACCATCGAGAACTGCCAGGCTTCAAGGGAATTCCCTGCAACAGTGTATACGAGTTCTTCGGTGCCGAAATCGATGTTGTCGAGCTCCGAAAGGAATTCTTCCATGTCCGGCTGATCGCTCTCGGGAACGTCGAATCCCTGTGTGAAGATATCGGGATTGGTCATGTATGGTTCGATCAATTCGGGAACACCAGTGAGGTCGAGGGCCATAACCATGCCCTCGTTGTCGAACTTTATCATCTTGAGAGCACTGATGAAATCCATGGCGCTATCGATGTTGTCTTCGTTCATGAACATCTGTGCCATGTCGTCGGCTGCATCGAGCTGCTCACGAATGTACGTTGCCGGATCGGCCACGAACTCACTGAGCTGACCTTCGTATCCTACCCAGGCAGATGCAATACCAACCGGGTCGATGAGAACCTGTGCAACGAAGTCTTCGACTTCGATCTGAACCCAGAGGCAATTCACGCCATCGAATTCCTCTTCGGCCACGACTGAAATAACGGCTGTGCCGGTATCATCCGAGACACCGTACTCGACCCACTGGCCCACGGCAAGTTCGGGGCACTGGAAATCGATGTCGGAGGAAAGACCGACGGGTGCGTCTCCCGTATCAGAGGTGTCTCCCGTATCACCGGTGTCACCGGTGTCGCCGGTAACATCTTCCGAATGGTCACCGTCACCGTTTGCGTCAGAAGCCTGCTCGCCACAGCCCAGGACCGCAAGCCCCAGAACGAGCACGAGTATCATGAGAAATCTGGACATACTACATCCTTTCATAAGTGTATACCACTAATAAACCTGCTATTAGAAGAGTAGACGTAACGTTGTATTATAGCATCCGATACCTGAATAGGTCAAAGATTCATCGTACTCAAGATGTTACGTCGATCAGATACCGTACGGGATATCCTGCATCAACAAGCCGTTGTCTTCCCCCCAGGAATTCGAGGTTGATCACGAAAGCAGTGCCTGCTATGCGGCATCCATCCATCTCAACGAGTTTTGCGGTTGCCATTGCCGAGCCGCCGGTGGCCAGCAGATCGTCCACTACGAGAACCCTGGAACCGGAGGGGAGTGAATTCCTGTGCATCTCGACGGTATTCGTGCCGTATTCGAGAGCGTAATCCTCGCTGATCGTATCGGCAGGCAGCTTCCCGGGTTTTCTGACCAGCACCAGTGGGATATCCAGACCTGAAGCCATCACTGCACCGAAGACGAAGCCTCTGGATTCGATGGAGGCAATCGCATCGAATTCAATACCGCTCACCGCTTCCTCGAGGTGCGTAACCGTGCTCGACAGAGCGCCCGGGTGTGTGAGGAGAGTGGTGATGTCTTTGAAGACAACCCCTTTTACAGGAAAATCTACCACATTCCGTATCAGTTTCTCGAGATCGGCAACACTGATCATCGGTCTTCCCCCCGTATCATGCTCTTTACAAAAGAAAGTGCCTCCTCCGGGGAGTTTACGGGAACCACTCCCATGATTTCCGACCACCCTCCCAGGCTGCACACCGGTTTACCGGCATCGAGTGCGAATGCGATTTCAGACAGAGTGCCGTACCTTCCGCCAATTGCTACGACGGCCTCCCCTGAAAGGGCAACGATCCTGTTGCGGGCGGATCCGAGCCCGGTGGGAATGGCTACATCGACAAAAGGATTCGCGCTGGAGGAATTCTCACCCGGGAGTATCCCCACCGTGGTTCCACCGACGGACACAGCGCCCCGGCACACGGCCTCCATGATCCCTCCGCCGCCTCCACAGAGTACGGTAAAGCCGGATTCTGCCAGGAGTACACCGAGTGAGAAAGCTGATTTCAGAGTATCGTCATCGGCAGAACCTGCACCGATGACGCTGATCAGATGCTGCATGAAGACCACCGCAAATCTGTTCGAGAAGCAGAAGCTGGTCGGGGCGAGAGGATTTGAACCTCCGACCTCCTAGTCCCGAACCAGGCGCGCTAACCGGGCTGCGCTACGCCCCGACCCATGACGCGTGAATCTAAGAACAAAGGACAGTCCGAACAAGGTTTTACACTCTCAGAGAAGGAATTCGAGACCGGCGAGTACACCGTTCATGATCAGAGTGATAACACCGCCTGCGATCATCACACCCAGAGCAATTGCTGGAATGGCCTTCCGTTTGGGAATACCGAAGAGGAAGGCTGCCAGGCTTCCGGTCCATGCTCCCGTTACGGGAAGAGGGATCGCAACGAACAGAGTAAGTCCGAGAGTACTGTACTTCTCGATCTTTGACCCCGCTCTTCTCGTGGCCCTCTCGAACAGTTTCTCGAAGAAACGCTCGAAGAACTTCCAACGGCTCAGGAAGCGGCTTACGGGCTCTAGAAACAGGAGAATGAATGGAACCGGAAGCATGTTGCCGACAACTGCGAGGATGTAGATCTTCCACCAGGGCCACGCCCATACTCCATAGGCAATCGGAATACTGGCCCGGAGTTCGGTGAGCGGGAGCGCTGACAGCAGCATCATCTGAACCTCTGCAGGAATGCCTGAGAGACAGTTCAGTATTTCGTTGCCGATCGATTCACCCAAGAGTGTCCGCCCCGCTGGAAACGAGCGGCACGAAACTGCAGTTGAAGAGAGTTCCGCCCTGCCGTAGTTCACCGTTGTCGAGGGTCCAGACCATGAACTCCTGCTCGTCTCCCTCCCCTATGGGCGCTGCAACCCTTCCTCCCGGCACGAGCTGACGCGGGATGTCTTTCGAGAGCGAGGATCCGCAGGCGCTGTAGAGAATGGAGTTGAACGGCGCATGCTCCGGCCAGCCGTGGCTTCCGTCTCCCCACCCGATTCTCACACCGTGCAGAGACAGAGAACCAAGCCGTTTCCGCGATGAGTGAACCATGGCCAGAATCCTCTCGATGCCGTAGACCTTTCTGCAGATCTTCGAGGCAACCGCAGCCAGGTATCCGCTTCCACTCCCGATCTCCAGCAGTACGTCTCCCGGTGACAGCTCCAGTGCTGACAGAGCCCTCAGCACGGTGGCGGGCTGACTCAGAGTCTGACCATGACCGATCGGCAGGCTGCAGTCGCAGTAAGCCATGTGCCAGAATCCCCTCTCGGTGAATACGTGCCTTGGAACCTGTGACATGGCTTCCAGCACAATGCTGGACGCATCGGGATACGTTGTTGAAAGCCTTTCGACCATCTCTTCACGGGGTCTGGAGAAATCCTGCATGCCCCCTACACACCCCGGACCAGGCCGAATGGCAACATTGTCGCATAGAAGCTGGTCGGGGCGACTGGATTCGAACCAGCGACCACTTGAACCCCATTCAAGTGCGCTACCGGGCTGCGCCACGCCCCGACCGGAGCCAATTTTATACGGTACTCTCTGAATCGTCAACCGCCATGGGATCGCTGCCGAGGATTCGGATGATATCCTGCAATTCCTCGCATAACTCGGTTAGAACACCTGAAGTTGATGTCTTGTTCTCGAGTTCTAGCTCCATCTGGCTGGTTCCGTTCTTCATTTCATCGAGCTTCTGCCGTGCACCGTCAACCGTGAATCGCTCGTCGTAGAGGAGCTTCTTGATAAGCTTGATAAGCTCGACATCCTTAGGGCGATAGATCCTGTTGCCGGCCTGATTCTTGCCAGGTTTGAGCATCGGGAATGCAGTCTCCCAGTACCGGAGCACATGAGGTTTCAGCCCCGTCATCTGACAGACCTCGCTGATGGAGTAGTAGAGCCTTTCACCTTCGGTCATGTCTTCAGCTTTCCCCGGATGAGGCCAGGCAGTTTCCTGAAGAAGGATTTTCCCTTGTTGAGCTCGGTTTCAATCGCCTCGATACCTTCTCTCGCACCCTTGTGCTCGTCGTTCCAGGAGAGCGCATCCCTGAAGCAATCCATTGCCCGGGACCACTGCCGCCCTTTCATGTACATCCTGCCCAGTGCGGCATGGTTGTCGGCATTGAAATACTCTACTTCACAGGCAACTTTAAGATGCTCCGCGGCCTCCCTGTACCTCTGGCGGCCCTCGGCGGCCTTTGCGAGTGTCCTCCTGAGCGAGGGCTGCCTATCGTAATCATTGAGCAGCCTGGACAGCAGTTCCGTGGCATGCCAGAAATCACCCTCCCTGATCAGTCTTTCAGCGGTTCTTACGGCACGCTTGAGGGTCTTGCTCATCGCCTGCATGCCGCCACGCTCATCGCTGACGTCTGTGGCAACCGCGCCTTCGGAACCGGCGACTACGCCCCCGGGAGTGGCAAGAGATTCATCGTACTCCCTGCGAAACTCGGGGTCGCTCAGTGTCTGGAACGCTTCATTTATCTTCATGAAGTGGTCGGAAGCTTCACTGCCCCCGCCGGCAACGTCAGGGTGGAGTGTCCGGGCAAGGTCGAAGTAGGCGGTTTCTATCTCCTCGTCGGTGGCGTCGCTGGCCACACCGAGAATGCTGTAGTAATTGTCGGCAGAAGGTTCAGTCATTTATTACCTCAGAAGTGTGAACCTTGCCTGCGAAACTTTATCTCCAGATACCGCCCTGACGATGTAGACTCCGTTCGGCACATCACCGGGTGCACTCCAGCTGAGGACACCGGCTCCCGGTGAAACTCCTGATGCATCAAGGGACGCAACTCTGCGGCCCGTGAGATCGAAGACACTTACATCGACAGGTTCACCACACACATCAATTGAGATGTTCAGACTGGTCGTGACCGGATTGGGGCTGACACTCGTGATACTGAAGTCGCCTGCAATCCCCAGATCGGCTTCAGCGGAGACCCCAACCGTTTCCAGGAGGAACATACAGAAGAGCTTGTTCATGAAACGGCAGTCTTCGCAATCACCTGCGATTATTGTGCTGTCGTTCTGGCCGCCCCAGAAACTGTTGCCAACCTCGGGAGAAAATCCCATGCAGAAGTCATGACTGGTATCGCCGTAAGCCCAGTCGCTGGCGTCACCGTTGGCAAAGTAGCCCAGACACTGGTAGCAGCTCCCGTGGGCGTAGCCGTTCTGTGAAGTCATCTGGGCGCCCCATGCCTGATAGGTTGCATCGTCCGGACAGACTGTGCTCGTGTAACCCCAGGGGTTCAGAAGGTATTCACCATAGGTATGGTAGTTCATGATGCCGATTGGATCCGTACCGTTGTGGAAATCCCTCATCACCTGGGTCTCGGGCTCCGAGAACGGGGCTGATCCACGGTAATTGTACGCGTATGGATCTGGACTGGATCCTACGTTGTCATAACCCCACATGTAGCCGTAGTTGCGGTTGAGATCGATACCGTCCGAAGCCACGGGAACCGTGAAGTTCATGTTCTTCCGCTGCATCCCGCCACCGGGCATGTTGTAAACGTAGCCGTCAGGATTTACGATGGGGACGAACAATATCTGGGCGTTGTCCAGGATGAAGGTAGCCATTGTATCGTTTCCGTACTCGTCCGCAAGCCACATCGACCAATCGATCAGCACCGAGTTGCCTCCGGGTTCCCGTGCATGCGTGAGCGACGTGAAAAGGATTGCAGGTTTTGAAGGAGGTCCGGCCGAACTGGTCATCCTGATCATGTATATGTCCCGGTTCTCGAATGACTGCCCAATGGTCACCGGAGTGTCCACCAGGTCGGAGTGGGCTGAAGCCTGACCGCACCAGAAGGCCCAGTTCTCCTCGGGGCTGTAGTAGTAGCCGGCATTATCGGTATTCTCCGGGAGGAGCTGGCTCCACTCGAGCGGCAGGAGTCTGATGACTTCGGCCTTTCCGTCGAGCGTGTGAATATCCCTCTCGCTGATCATGATATCAACGTAGTCTTCTGCAGGGCTGGCGTTCGCGATATCGTAACCTTCTTCGAGAAGCGACTGGATACTGCAATCCGTCAGGCCCTGAAGCCTGACGAGCCTGTCCGCCTGCAGTGTTCCGGCTGAAAGGAGCAGTACGGCAAGCACTACACATGATCTCATGATCACTCCTCCACAATTGACTTATCGCAACGGAGTAACTAGTTTCGCTCTTCGCTGTGATAATGATTTACAACGTCTGTACGAACTATACTAATACTGCGAAAGGAGCTCCCTCTTGGCAAGGAGCAGACAGTCGATGAAGCGCAACCGGACCGACGCGCTGAGGAAGGCCAGAAACCGCTCGAAGATGAACCGCCTTCGGACAGCCATCCGCAACGTCCGGGAAGCCTCGACACCCGAAGAAAGAGAAAAGGCCTGGAGAAAGGCTCAGAGTCTCCTTGACAAGGCCGGAAGAACACGCCTTCTCCATCCGAACAAGGCCAAACGGTTGAAAAGGAACATCTCTAGCACGTAATAAGTTACCTATCTTGGATGTACTTCGCTCTCCCCGTCTGGAAGATCTTTCACGATGTAACCCAGTTCTTCGAGTTCGCTACGCATGAGATCGGCATCGCTGAACAAGCGGTTCCGCCTGAGTACCCCCCGGACATGGGCCATAACTTCACACAGACCAGCCTGTTGAACTTTTCCTGAACCGCTCAGGAATTCCAGCCCGAGTATCTCTTCCGCCAGTCCATCGAGAACACTTGCCAGAAGGGCTCGATCGGCAGGCTCATCCCGCTCGTCGAGGAGTGAGTTGCCGGCTCTGACCATATCGAAGAGTGACGCAAGAGCGGTGGGAGTATTGAGATCATCATCCATTGCGGCAAGGAAAGATGATTCAGCCTTGGAGGCAAGCTCTTTAGCGGCATCGGATGGCGAATCGGAAACCGATGGACTGCCGAGTCTGGATCTGAAGGACACCAGTCTCTCGAAACCGCTTCTGGCCGATGAGAGCCCCTCATCGCAGAAATCGAGCGGGCTCCTGTAATGACTTCTCAGGATGTAGAGTTTCACCACCATCGGATCGTATTTCTCGAACAGGTCCTTGAGGAGCGTGTAATTACCCAGGCTCTTCCCCATCTTCTTTCCATCGACCGTGACCATGTTGTTGTGAAGCCAGAACCTGGCAAACCGTTTCCCCGTAGCAGCCTCGCTCTGGGCGATCTCTGAATCGTGATGGGGAAAGATATTCTCGAGGCCGCCGCAGTGTATGTCGATCGTCTCACCGAGATACCTCATTGCCATTGCAGAGCATTCGAGATGCCACCCGGGATATCCCCATCCCCACGGAGACTTCCATCTCAGGATGTGGGACTGTCCTGCATCCTTCCACAGGGCAAAGTCTCTTGGATCGCGCTTATCGGTCTCGACTTCGACCCTTGCCCCGGAAACCAGATCATCGATCTTTCTGCCGGAGAGGCTTCCGTATCCGGGGAAGGACTCGACCGAGAAGTAGACGTTTCCGTTCACCTCGTATCCATGCCCCTTCTCGAGAAGGGTCTCGACCAGAGCTATCTGCTCGGGGATGTGGCCGGATGCCCGCGGAGAGATGTCAGGTCTTAGCAGACCCATAGCGTCCATATCCTCGAAGAAGGATCTGATGTACTTCTCAGCGACCTCCATAGGCTCGAGCTTCTCGATTCGAGCCTGTTTCTGGACCTTGTCCTCTCCGTAATCGAGATCGTCGACATGATGACCTACGTCGGTGAGATTCTGAACGTACCGAACTCTGAATCCGCTGTATCGCAGGTATCTGATGAGTACATCGAATGATACGTAACTCTTTCCATGGCCGAGATGGCTGTGTCCGTACACGGTGGGACCGCACACGTAGACTCCCGCAAAGGATTCGTTGAGTGGTTCGAATTCCTCTTTCCGCCTGGTCAGGCTGTTATGCAGTTTCAGCATGTTCCCGCTCTTTCTTCTAATCAGAAGTAATCGATCTTCATCGCTTCCCTGACCATTTCCATCGTCCGGGAACCCTCCACCTTCGCGGCATCGGTGCCGGCCACGAGAATATCATCGACAACGCCGTTCTTCTCGAAGAGGAGCCTTCTCTCGCGAATGGGTTCAAGGAGCTCGTCGAGAACGGACATGAGCCTTTTCTTGCAGGCGACGCACCCGATCGTGCCCGCCCTGCACCTGTCACGGATGTCAGAAACTTCTGTGCCGTTGAAGGCGGTATGGTAGGCAAACACCGTGCAGACCTCCGGATGCCCGGGGTCATCTTTGTGTATCCTTGCGGTGTCGGTAAGGGCAGACATGACCTTTTTCTGAACGTCTTCACGGGAATCGTTGAGGTATATGCAGTTATCAAGTGACTTGGACATTTTTGCGTTTCCATCCAGACCGACCAGCCTTGGCACCTGGCTGACGAGTGCGTCTGGTTCCGGAAAGACATGTCTGTAAAGCTCGTTGAATCTCCTGGAAATAAACCTCGTGGCTTCGATGTGGGGGAGCTGATCCTCGCCTACCGGAACGAGATCCGCTCTGCAGAAGAGGATATCAGCGGCCTGGCTTACGGGATACCCCAGGAAACCGTAAGTCATATCGGTGTATCCGTACTGCCTTGCTTCTGTCTTGATGGTCGGATTGTGACGAAGGCGGCTGACCGTGACGAACATCGAAAAAATAACCGTCAACTCGGCAATACTGGGGACCATGCTCTGTACGAATATCTTCACTTTATCCGGATCGAGGCCTGCGGCAAGATTATCGAGCGTTACAAGACGGACGTCCCCCGCAAGCTTCTCAGGCTGCTCGAAATTGGTTGTCAGAGCCTGTACGTCTGCAACGATGATGAAAGTATCGTAATCGTCCGAAAGCTTTACCCTGTTCTGGAGGGATCCGATGTAATGTCCCAGATGAAGCGGCCCGGTTGGTCTGTCCCCCGTGAGAATTCTTTTCATGTCGGTCAGATACGCTCCCGTCTTTAACGCGTAATCACCGGTTCATCCAGCTCACGGAAACCTCGCAGGTCCAGTTCCCCCGTGAAACTCTCGAGTATTCTGAATATGTTTTCAACGATAGGATCGAGATCCGGGCATATCCTCCTGTAATCCTCCATGTAACGGAATGTCTGAGGCAGGTATGCAAGGTACTTTCTCCTCTCGAAGGCTCTGTACTGGTAGGCAAACGTACCCGCAGCCTTGAGACTTCTCTGGCAGGCACTCTTTGCCACATGGAACATTGTGGCTTCGTTCGAACCGAGCAGGAACCTTCCGGCAATAACCTCCCAGGCTTCACCGATGTCCACGTAGCTGTCTCTCAGAAGGCTCACCAGGTCGTAAGTAACCGGCCCCATTCTCGCATCCTGCCAGTCCACCATTACTATCCCCCTTGGAGTAACCATGAGATTTGCGCTGTGGTAATCTCTGTGGGAGAATGAGATAGGAATCTCCGAGGCTTCCTGACAGAGAACTCTCATCTGATCCTGCAGGTCGAGAAGCTCTTCGTTGGGAACCTCGAGAAGCCTGAAGAAAAGATGCTCGAGTGTATGCTCCATCTCGGCCATGAAGAAAGTCGGTGTGAAATACCTCCTGCCGGCAATCGAGTTGCCGCAGTTCTGTCGGACCAGCTCGGACTGCATCCTTTCCAGTATTTCCAGAGCCTCCTCTATGCGGGCTCGGTAATCCTGGTACGGAATCTCGCACAGCCTGGTGCCTCCGAGATCCTCCTGGATCGCATACCCCTGAGATGCACTGGAATGAATGACACCGGGCACCTGGAATCCGTGTTCGAGAAGAAGGCTGTGGATGTCAAGCCAGGGCCAGAGAGGTGTTTTACCACTGTCCATGATAACGAGCGAAACGCCCCTTGAAACGAACCTGAAGAAATGCCTGTCAGATGCATCACCAGCAAGCATCGTCAATCCCGAGACATCACCGAGTTCGTTGTTCAGCCAATTGCTCATCCTGATGAATCGCTCAGTCACCTTCAACCTCCGGGTGTCTGCAGTACCAGGGGAGCACGCGGTCAACCAGTTCACCCCTGGCGAGTATAGATGACTCCAGCATCACGGAATTCATTACGAGAGCTCCTTCAGCCACGATACTGTTCCTGCCGATGTAGTAACCGTCACGTAGAATGGCACCGCTGGAAACGGAAGCAAAAGGATGTACGAAGCAGCCTCTGCCAAGAATGTTGGTGCGAATCGACTCGAGTGAGCCCATGTCCAGCCATTCATCGTTGTGCTCGAAAGACCTAAGCTTCAAGCCGCCTTTTCGCGAAGCAGGGGCAAGGGACCCGAACATGCTTCCACTCTCCAGCCTTTCCACCGCGATACGGAATACTTCGGGTTCCAGAATACTGATTCCGAGGTAGTGTCGTCCATGGCCTTTGTTCGTTCCAAACGCTCCCTCATCATCTATCGGAAGAGCACCATACGCCTTTCCGGCCGGGATGTCTCCGACCAGTACGGTCCAGTGTGCCTCACAGGACCTGTGATACTCAAGCATTGCTCGAAGGGGCGCGTCGATAACCATGTCCGTATTGCTTACTATCCAGGTTCCCCGGACTCCTTCTCTGCCGAGTCTGCATACCGTGGAGGTCGCACCGAGCGGTCTCTCCTCGAAGAACACTTCTTTCATCGAGTCCTCACTGCCATAACGCAGAAGTTCATCCATGATCAGATTCTGACATCGGGATGCGTTTGCGCACAACCTGCGCATCGGAATTACAGCAGCCTGGCTTACCAGGTTTCCCATTACGGTCTGTTCACCCCAGGGAAGCAGCGCTTTCGGTCTTATTACGGAAAGGGGGTCTGCCCTCGTGCCGTAACCGGCAGTCAGGAAGAGACCCCCCTCGATCGGTTCTACAGCTGCTTCAGCCGTAGATTTCCTTTCTGTTGCAGTCGCAGACGCTGACACAGCGGCGTTGTGGTCGCCAGACTCCCTTGTCGCTGTAGACGGAAGCGAAATGCACGATGGAAATTTTCTCGTTTCCACAGACACTACATGTCTTCTTGTGGATCTTCCTTGCCTCATGGGCAAGTTTGGCCGCAAACGTTCTTTCCTTCTTGGGCATCCTTGTCGTCCTCTCCGGTCATGGCGTCGATTCGGGCAGTGATGGCCATGACGCGGTCAATGAAAGCGCTGTCACCTGTATGCTCGAAAACCGCAAAGGCGGTTCTGAGAATCGAGCGGATGCCCCTGCGAACCTGCAGAGGGCTTGTCCTGTCGCTCGAAGCCCACCAGAACGGGCATGAGTATAACATCCTGTCGGCCATTCGGGCAACCCTCTCGGAGCCGCATCTTCTTGCCCTGGCTAGCACAATCCGGAGCAGTTTCCACATCTCCGTATGATCGGGATTACCGTTGTGCATCCATAGCGGATAGGGATTACCGGAATCCAGATCATCACCAGTTGTAGACCAGCTTCCGCTCGGGATTGCCGTATCACGTGATGGAAACAGAGACGGGAGATCGCCCAGTCTTACAAGCTCTGCCCTTCGCGAAGAAGTGAGTTCGGCAAGGAAGGGAGCGAGGAATGTCTCTACGGTTCCCTTTCTGTGATGCCCGAAGGTCTCACCGTCCATTGCGATCACGATGTACGCATCTTCTTCACCTGCCCAGTCGGTCAAACCATTAACAAGATCCTCGGCTGTTGAACGGCCATCGTCTCCGTGAAAGCTTATCAGATTGCTCCAGAAATTGCTCCTCAGAAATACCTGAATACCTTCGCATCGCGGAATCCAGGTTGCAGGAGTATCCTGTCCGGTCCAGATGAACGGGACATCATCGGTTATCGTCCAGGAATAGCCCATCTCCCGCAGGGATCGGGCAAGCTCGGGGCTGAAAGCCATTTCAGGTGGAAAGACACCTGTCGGGGCGAAGTGCGATCCCAGCAGCTTCCTGTTTCCCATTGAGTTGAGAGCAAGCTGCCTTGCGGTCTCGGAAGGTTCGAGCAACGGCAGGATCGGATGGTACGCTCCCGAGTCCGAGAATTCGATGCCTTCCGCTTCCGAAATCACTTCGAGCCCGGAGAGGGACAGTGCGGAAAGCTGCTCGGTAAGTGAGTAGTTGATGTTCACGGTCACCCTGACACCGCTGTCCCGTAGAAGACGGAAGAGCGGGAGGTAACATTCCGAGTGAATCTTCCTCACGATATCGGGATCCTGTGTAGGGGGTTGATAGAAGTGCAGGAGGAGACCGACGTACTTCATGAGTCAGCATCCACGAGGAATCATTACCTGTGCTTGAGAACGACCAGGGTCTGATCGTCAGACTGTGGAGCGCCGGAACCGAAATCTCTGATCGCCGACAGGATGTCTGATGTTATCTGTCTGGAGGACAAATCTTTAGCACTGCCAACAACATCACAGAGACCTTCGAGCCCGAATTCCTTTTCGGAAGCATCCATGACTTCGGTAATGCCGTCGGTGTAGAGAACGAGAACATCACCCGTTTCGATTATCTCAATGCCGAATTCGTACCGCGAACCGGCGGAAAAACCCAGCAGAAGTCCCCCCGTGTCCAGCTGAATGACCGCACCCTCCCTCTTGAACAGCAGAGGTGGATTGTGTCCCGCATTCACGTAGGTAATCTCACCTGTCGAGGAGTTGATCACACCGTAGAAGAGACCGACCAGAGCAGAACCTTCACCTGCGGCGGCTACCGATTCATTGACCTTGCCCACTATCTCGCTGATGGAGAAGAGACTGCTTATGTACGCACCCATGTTCCCCTTGAGCCCGGCCATGGTCAAGGCCGCAGGAATGCCCTTGCCCATGACATCGGCGATTGCAAGCCCCGTATTGCTGTTCGGAAGTGAGAAGAAATCGTAGTAGTCTCCGCCGACCTCGCGCGCGGGGCGGTAGAAGACCTCGATGTCGTATTCATCGAGCACAGGCGGCCTGTCCGGAAGAAGATCGAGTTGAATCTGTCTCGCGGTATTGAGTTCATCGGCAATGGCTGCACCGGCAGTTAGCCTGTCCAGAAATAGATCGGGAAGTCTTTTCCTCAGGTTTTCAGAAGAGATCAGTTCAGGACACGAAGTCACCAGTCTGATCGCCTCGAGTCGAACTTCCTCGTTCGGGTCCACAAGAATGTTTCCCAGGGCTGTGTCGACACCACCGGAGGAGCAGATATCGATGTTGAAATCGAGAGAGAAGAGAGCACCTCTCCTGACGGCTGCATCCTCGTCTTCGAGTGCCCGTACTATTGCATGCGCTTTCGTTTCATCCGGTATACCGACGGCTCGCGCAAATCCTGCCAGTGTTCTGATTCTGACGAAAGGATCGTCATCTCCGAGAAGTTTCTCGAGGCATTCCTCGGATTCACGTTCGGAGGAATCGTCAACGCTCAGTTCTCCGAGAGCTTCACCAGCCGCAGCTCTGACGGCTCTCTCCGGATCTGATGCCAGCTCTTGCAGGATGCTCCTGCAGGCAGCGTCCCCGTAACCGAGACGGCGAATCGACGAAGCAACTGCACTCCTGATCGCCGGATTGCGTTCGGTCGTGAGCGTTCGCAGAACGTCTGATTCTTTTCCATCAAAAGACTTGCGGTTCCATAGAACGAACCATGGCAGCCTGGCCTTCTGATCCACTGAGCCCTTTTCGACGATCTCGGAGACAACCTCGAGGGAAGCCGCGGCAAGATCCTTTCTTCCGGATGCGAGTAACTGCGCAAGTGCTTCTCTCCCTCCGAACGACTCGAAGGTGAGCACGATGTTGATGAGCAGCCTTTTCTCCCTTTCCTCGAGGACCGAGAAATAGCGGAGGACCATGCTGGCATATTCCAGATCGACCGGTGTACGCTCCATGATCATCGACCAGAGCTTCTCGAGCTCGGACCATTCCAGCCATCTGTAGTTCATGAGAAGGCACTGCGTTACGTTGAATTCGTCCTCGGTTCGTATACCGGAGATGAGTGATGCCCGGATATCCGGGCTGAAATATCTGAGCCTACCTCCTATATTCTTGGCCAACATGGCTTTTCCGCCGCCAGATAGTCTGTCCATGAGCATCCGGAGCAGATCCGTGAACTCCTCTACGAATTCCACCGGTCGTCTGTTCAGAAGACCCGAAGCAAGGTTCGTCAGGATGACATCGTCTCCGTTTTCGAGTTCGTTGCTGAGCACATCCAGCTCGCTCGCGTCGATATCCGGAAAGCGGCTGCCAAGGTGGTAAAGCAGCCTGGCACGGACTTCTGAACCTTCATCGCGCATGAGTCGTCGATAGTAACCTCCCGGATCGTCGCTCACCCTCCAGGTGTCCAGGCTCCTCATGAACTCCGCCCTCACGATCGGATCGCTGCTCGAAATCGTCCCCTCGAGAAGCGGCTTCATCTTTTCGTTTCTGCGTACCCAGGGCGTTCCGAGACCGAAAGCTATGGCTCTCCTTGCCTGCTGAGTGCCTGTTTCAATGACGTTTTTGCACAGGCTCAAACCGGCTTCATCCACTATCTCTTCACGTCTGAGAAGCATCGAGAACGGATCGACAAGGTCCTCGTATTTCTCTTCACGAGAGATCGAATAGAGCAGACTGGCTTTCTCCTCGGGTTGAAGGAGCTCGTAGAAGAAGAAAAGGGTGTATCCTGCCTTTCTGACGATGGGATCGATACTCGTCAGCAGGGTATCACACAGAATCCTCACGAGCGGACTGCTCTGTCGGAGAAGTTCCCTTATGACATTGTCTATGCTGGCCATCATCACGGTATCGCCGGCAACGATACGGGTCTCTCCCCTGATACTCAGCCTTCTGAAAGGTTTCGCGCCGGTGGCTGCATGGCTATTCGAATAGAGTTCCTCGAGTTCGTCGTTCGAGGGAAATCTCTGGTGGATAATGATGAAAAGCCGTCTCCAGAAGCTGAAGAGCGTATCCTTGAAAAGCACCTCCGGTACTACAGGCTCGAACATCGCAAGCAGAATCATCTCGGCTTTTGCAATATCGTCCATGGTCAGGAAACGATTCAACGCCCGCTCTCCCTGCTCGAGCCTCCAGCTCCTTGACTCAGCCGGTTCCGGCAGCCTGATGTGGGCTTCGCTGAAAAGATCGAACACACCTGCCATTCGAGGAGAGGAAGAGGCCAGGATGAGACACCTTCTCTTCTCGGTGGCTCTTATGAGCTGTGAGAGTGCAACCATCCACAGATCGAGCGGGTACAGGGGTGCCGTTCTCCTCATCGTGTCGATATCGAACAGCAGAGCACAATCCTCGGGTCCCTTCAGAATCGACTCGACGAGTGCACCATCGAGATCGGGGCTGATGTGCTCTACGGGCTTGAGTCCATCCAGGCTCGATCGATTGAGAAGGTGCCGGGAAAGGGTGGTTTTCCCCGCGCCCAGAGATCCACTCAGGCAGACAAAGCCTCTCGAATCAAGTATTTCCTCCGCCCTTGCCAGTATCTGATCATCGAGTGTTTCACCCGAAGGGGTTCCCCATTCATCCAGGAGCTCTCTGCCCGATGGAAAAGGAAAGCTGTCTCTGTCGAGAGTCGCTATCCAGTCCTGGACCTTCCCGAACAGCAGCTCTCGTGCAGTACTGCCGGTGTCGAAAGACCATAATCGGCCCCAGCCGTTCAACTTGGCTACAACAGGTTCCGTTCCGGTAATTTCACCGTATGAGAGGGCCGCGCAGGGAATGGCTCTCCTGAAGGCATCGAAGAAAATGTTTCTGATCCGTGAGGAAGGAATGCCGTTCAATACGAGGAGAACGCTGTCAGGGGAATCGTCCAGGGAGTCGACGCAGACGATACTGCTTGCCCAGGAAGGAGGCTTGAGTCGTTCCGCGGAACTGCGCAGAAGGATATCGATGCCGCCCTGGAACCTGCGCTCCTCCTGAGCGACTAGAAGTCTGAGTCTGTCCAACTGCCCTTTCTCACCCGATCAGGTGAGTGGCCAGATCAGGGTTGCCCTTGTGTGTCCGTCATCGGTCAGATCGAATTCGACCCACTTTGCAAGGTTCTTTGCGATCAGCACACCTCTGCCCCTGTCGGAAAAGAGTTCCTCACCCTCTCCCGGTTTGTAGCCGATGGTCTGATCCGCTTTCCAGGCACCGCAGTCCACAATCTGGAACTGCAGCCTTCCGGGAAGAATTTCCGTGATGATCGTTATGCTCTTCTCAGGATCCATGCAATTGCCGTGCTCCATGCCGTTCTTCACCAGCTCGAGCACGGAAATGGACAATGATGTCAGCTCATCTTCTTCGACGCCGGCAATCACACCAATCCTTTCGATGAAGACCTGAACAGGTTCGAGAAACTCCATGCTGCTTGGAATCCTGAGTTGAATAGCTTTCACGAAAGACCTATTCGAAGCTCGTCAGAGCTTCTTTTTCATTGGTGTAGGTATCGAATACGGTAATGAGCTTTGTAATGATGAAGAGTTCGTGAATCTTCTTCGTGGCGTTGAGTATCTTCATCTTGCCACCTGCTCTGCTGAGGGTGGTGTGACCGGAAACGATGACACCGAGACCCGAACTGTCCATCCAGCTGACACTTCCGAGATCGACAAGAACCTTCAGCCTGTCATGGTTGACAGCGTTCTGGAACGAAGTCTTGAGCTCGACGAGATCGGGACCGCTGATCACCTTGCCGCTCAGCCGTATTATCTGGACATCATCAACCGTGTGCTCGTGGATCTTCAAAGTACACCTCCTGAAGGGAAGTATTGTGAGTAAACCAGCCAACCTTCATCAAAGATAATATCTCAGTAAAATGGAAAATGTAAAGACCGTGCGGCCACAGGAGCCTCAGGCACACACGATAAAATCCTTCCAGTTGGTCCTTCCCGTGGATTCGAGGAAACGAACTATTTCAGATCTCGCTCCCGGGGCTCTCGACGCAACAACAACCACTGTATCCGGATATCGCTCTAGTTCATTCGGACCGATAACCGGAATTCCCCTGAGTTCCCTTCCCTTGCCGGGAGCGGGGTCCATGTAGGCGACAATCTCAAAACCTTCATCGAGAAGGCAACCGGACAGTCTTCTGGCGGACTGACCCGTTCCCGCTACCAGCAGCTTCCCTTCGGCTGCTGCCGGAGCGTGCCTGAGATACTCGGCCTTGAGCTTGTAGAAGCGGGTCAGAGCATACACCGGGCTCACGCGGGAGAGTCTGTCCCGCCGCTCCCGCCAGCCCAGGAGAACCGCCGGGACCCGCTCGAATCTGAACCCCCTCGACCAGAGCCTGAGCCAGAGCTCGTAGTCCTCCGGCAGACCGGAATCACGGTACCCTCCTTCCCTGAGCACTTCTTCCCTGGAGAAGAATGCACTGGGATGAGGGATCGGGCTCTCGATGAAGATCCCTTTCTCGATATCGTCGTGACTGATCAGTGAGTTGATCCAGTTCTCGTAGTTCCGGTAGCCGTCACTAACGGCTTGCTCCGGGAAACTCCTGACCATGCAGGATATCACACTCCGGCTGCCGAGTTTCTCGGCAAGCAGGATCTGCTCTGCAAGTCTGTCGGGCATGGAGACATCATCGGCGTCGAACCTGGCAATCCACTTTCCCGCGGACAGTTCGAGACCGGTATTAAGGGCATCTACGAGCCCTCTGCCGGCAGAACTCTCGAGCCTGAAGCGGTGATCTGCGCGGCACCACCTGGAACATATTTCAGCAGAGCCATCCGCGGAATTATCATCCACGAGCACGACTTCGAAATCCTGCAGCGTCTGCACGGCTATCGAGCCGAGTGCTTCGTTGATCCAGGGCGCTGCATCACGAAATGGAATCACTACCGATATCGAGGGCTTAGCGCTCATTGTGACAGCGCCTCCACGTACGTGAGCAGTTCATCCCTGGTGTAGGCAGGTCTGCCGCAGGCAGTGCCTATGCAGGGCTGAGCGTACGGGTAACCGGTCTCCGGCAGGTAGAGTGAGCGCATGGCTTCGAGATCCTCGGGGACTGCCGGATCGAAGAGCTCGACTCCGGTGGAGCCTGCAAGTTCCAGGGAGAACTCCATGAGACCGATTGTGGCAGGATCGCCGGAGTACCCGACAACGTTGATGTGCAGTCGTTCATCCGAACCATTGGAGACGTCGATTCCGGTCGAACCGCTCCCGATCGCGGCAGCGAAGAAATCACTATCCCTCGTACCACTCACCCTGAGGTACTCATCGCCGTTCGGATCGAGGAATACGGTAACGGGAAACAGGTCGGGGAGAGCCCAGTCACTTTTAAGGGCTCTTGCATCCTCCTCGGAAAGCCAGACCATCGGCATGGATAACTGCATCGAATGCCTGAAGGAGACAAGCGTCTCGATATCGGGATCACCAAGGTCCACGGCAACCGCCACAACGGAATCAGCCATCGACATGTAGAGCATGTCGATCTGGGGAAGCTCCTCGACACACGGCGTACACCATGTCGCCCAGAAATTCAGGAGCACTGTGCGGCCACGGGATGCATCGAGCAGACTGTCGAGAGAGGCTCTGCCCTGCAGCAGGATTCCCTGCTCCGCCGAAGAATAAACGGAGCGGTCGTGAAACACGTGGAGAGCAACAGGTAACATCGGTATCAGAACGAGAAGAATCCACAAATATTTCAGAATTTTACGATCTGACATCGGTATTCCCCGCCAACGAATGCTTTATGCAGCTCACAGGACATTCATGCATGCATTTCAGGCAGCGTATGCATTCCGCGGATTCAGGTTCCTGGTTTATCGCAATATCTACGGGACACACGGTTCGGCACTTACCGCATTCGATACAATCCTCACCTACCGCCATCCTGAAGAGAGACAGCTTGCCGGCCAGGCCCCAGAATGCACCAAGGGGACAGAGCACCCTGCAGAAGGGACGCTTCGATGTCGTTGCCCACAGCAGAATGAGAACCAGCAGTACGCTCTTCCACGTGAAGAGAAAGCCGGTCTGCAGAGTCTCCCCCCCATCCATTGCAACAAGGGGCCATCCTGCAGAGAGTGTCCCCTCGGGGCAGATTACCTTGCAGAACCACGGGTCTCCCCCGGCTCCGGGCACGAGCCGGAGAACTGCGGGGAGCAGGATCACGAAGATCAGGAGAATGAAGTACTTGCCTGCTCTCCAGGAGGGAGGGATAGTCAACCTGCGGACGGGGATGCGGTAGAGGAGTTCCTGAAGAAGCCCGAACGGGCAGACCCATCCGCACGCGATTCTGCCCGCAATGAAACCGAACAGGAGCAGAAAGCCAATTATCGCGAACAGAGCCAGTGCATCGGGTCTGCCGCTTGCCAGGCCACCGGCAATGCCAGGGGAAGCGAGTACGTTCTGCAGGGAACCTACCGGGCAGGCCAGCACCGATGACGGGCAGGAGTAACAATGGAGAGCGGGAACACAGAATATCTTGGACCCGCCGGTGTAGATACTCCCGTCGATCCACCCCTTCAGGTAGAGGTTGGACAGGAGAAAGGAACCGAGCTGAACGGTTCTCCTTGCAAGCTCGCTCCCGGACAATCGGCTGATCATCAGCCTATACCTATGCACTCGAGACAGATGTTCACGGCTTTCTGAAGAATGACGACGGGATTGCCGAGAGTGTACCCGACGACGGTGAGGCCAATGGCAACGGCTATGAGGACAAGGCTGAGGGTAACGCGAGATTTCTTCTTCATGGGAGATCGCAGCAGGTGGTGGAGGCGGCGACCGGATTCGAACCGGTGAATGGTGGATTTGCAGTCCACTGCCTTCCCGCTTGGCTACGCCGCCCCATTAGCAGAGGAATCGAATAATACAAAAGTGCGCTTTACTCTGCAACGACCACAGGTCAGTCCACCCAGTCGAGATTGATGTACAGGCTGCCAGGGTAAGTATATGGTCCAAATGGTGTTGAGAGTGTAGGCTCTGCAACCACCAGAATCCTCCCCAGATGTTCGGTATCCCTTTGACCCGATTCTATTCCGCCTATTGCAAGAGCGAGTTCGATAAAGGCAATCGGACCGAGTTCACCGAGGATCACGAAGGCATCGAAGCTTATGTCCAGGGGAAGGATAACCGTCTCCCCGGACCCGGGAACCTCGAAAGGTTCCATCATGGCGCCTGACGCAACCCAGGTGGTGTCGAAGGCTTCCCCGGAATCTCCATCGAGATAAAGGTCCCAGAGAAAGGATGAAAGTGAAACGGGAATAACCGTGGTTCCACCGGATCCGTCATTCGGATTGAAGATTCCTACGTTCAACTCGAAGTCTACAGGACAGCTCCCCTGGCTCCAGAGTGAGATCACTTCCAGGATCTGTCCGGGCGTGAGATTCTGAAGACTGTCGAGCTGTATCCCTGCAAGAACGAAATCCTCGGTGCTCTCTATTCTGAATTGACACCCCAGCAGCGTAAGAGGATCCGTCGGACTGCATGCAGTTACCAGGAGGATGCCGGCAAGGACTGCAATGATCGAATACCTGTATCTCATAAAAAATCCTCCGATCAGTTTCACCACGATAC
Source organism: uncultured bacterium (assembly GCA_965371785.1). Classification (GTDB taxonomy): domain Bacteria; phylum Fermentibacterota; class Fermentibacteria; order Fermentibacterales; family JCC-6; genus CBDUZS01. Next base: position 13,318 of record CBDUZS010000016.1, on the reverse strand, counting down.
CTGCTACACCTGTGTCTACCCTACGGCATGCACAATGTTTCGTCCATCAAGAGAGAGGGCGGAGCCTGAACCCCGCCCTCGACAAAGCATCAGACTCCAGGCACTACTCCAGGACGTTGATGTTCTTCCTGCTGCAGATATCCTTGAGCTGACGAGGCCATATCGTGACGCTTACCTCACCGAGATGAGCCTTCCGCAGGAGGTACATGTAGGTGCGGCTCTGGCCGATGCCTCCGCCGATGCTCAACGGAATCTCGTCGTTCAGGATTGCCTTATGGTAAGGCAATTCGAGGAAATCGAGCTGACCGGTCATGTCGAGCTGGATTCTCAGGGTTTCCTTTGTAACGCGGATACCCATGGATGTGAGCTCGTGACGACGTTTTGTCACCGGGTTCCAGACGAGGATGTCGCCGTTGAGACCGTGCATGGGACGACCGTCCGCGGACACCGTCTCGGTTACCCAGTCATCGTAGTCGGCGGCACGCATCTCGTGAGGGTAACCGTCTTCGAGAGTCCAGCCTATTCCGTAGATGAATATTGCGCCGAACTTTTTGACGACTGCAGTCTCGCGCTGCTTGCGGGGCAGGTCAGGGTACATTTCCAGTATTTCTTCAGCGTGAAGGAACTTCAGTTCTTCTGGGATGGGAGGATACTTTCCCATGAGCTGGGGATAGAGTTCCTCGGCGTAGAGGCCGGCTCCCCTGATGACCTTCCATAACTTCTGCACGGTACTATGAAGGTATTCGAGATTTCTCTGATCCGGGGTGATAACTTTCTCCCAGTCCCACTGGTCCACGTAGGAACTGTGGTCGTGATCGAGGAAGTAGTCCTTACGAACAGCCTTCATGTCGGTGCAGACACCCTCTCCGACCTCACAGTCGAACTGTCTGAGCGCCATGCGCTTCCACTTGGTTGCAGCCTGTACAACCTGGGCATCGATCTTCTTATCGAGCCCGAGACCCGCCTTGAAATCGATCGGCGTTCGTGAGCCGTCCCTGTCAAGGTAGTCGTTAACACCGCTCTCGCGGTCGACGATCAGGGGAACCTGGACCATGAAGAGGCCGAGTTCCTTGCAGAGGTTCTTCTCGATGTAATCCTTCACCGCAAAGAGAGCCTTCTGAGTCTCCTTCTTGGTCAGAATGGAACTGTAGTCATCCGGCAGGATCTTATCCACTTCCGGGTAAGTACTGATTCCAGGACCAGCAAGGTCAGCTTTTTTGTCGTACATTTGCCACCTCCTTAGTGGTTGTAAAAGGGAACAGTTTTTTCTCGAACCGAGCACTCCAGTGAGTTTTGCGAACCTGCCAAGAATTCACTAATGAAAACAACTTGTCAATACTGTCTGAACTGGCGGATAATAGCATTCTCAACATGTTGTGCTGCAATTATCTGAAACGATCGGCCTTTCGCAAGAAAACAACGATATGGAGAGGCGGTATCAGTTCGGGTCTGAAGGATTCATTTCTCGACGAGCGGGGAATAGAATTCGGGGCGTCTGTCGTTCAGCAGATCGTTCCCCGGCGTCATCCATTTGTTCCTTGCCCTGCTCACATCGATATCCGTTACGAACAGCTCTTCATCGTCCGGTCCCGAGCGATGGATCAGTTCCCCTCCTGGCGCAGCGATCTGACTCCTGCCGGTAAACGTTACAGAACCATCCTCACGGATATCTGAGCCGAAACGGTTTGCCGTAACGGCGAAAACAGAATTCTCGGTACATCTCGTCAGCATCGCCTGCTGGCAATGTGCCAGAACCAGGTTCGACGGATGGCACAGGAGGTCGGCACCCCCCAACGCGAGAACCCGGGCCACTTCAGGGTACACCCAGTCGAAGCATATCATCAGGCCGAGCTTCACTCCGCGAATCTCGATGACGGAGAGAGGTGTATCACCCGGATCGAAGTACTCCCCTTCCCTGTTGAATAGGTGCAGTTTACGGTAAGTCTGGAGAATACCCTCTCCCCCCAGAAGCAGAGCACTGTTGAAAACAGCATTGCCGCACTTCTCCGCGAACCCGGTGACCAGGTAGTAATCGTTCGCCCTGCATAGCGCCGTAAGGCGGGAGATAATTCTCGAGCTTCCCGGTTCTTCGGCAAGTGAAGACAGTTCGGAACGGTCTCTGAACATGTATCCCGTAAACGGAAGCTCTGGAAGTACGATGAGGTCCGCATCCGCACCATCCAGCGCGGCCAACACTCCGGAAAGGTTCTTTTCAACCTCACCGAACTCGGGAGCGAACTGGTAGTATCCGACCTTCATAGTTTCCCCAGCCTAGCGGTCTGAAACACGGTTTGAGAAATTTGCTTCCCCGACCCATTTTCATAGCATAGTTAAAAAGCTGATCATAGAAAAATGGAGCGGGAAACGAGATGCATGGATACCACCAAGCCGACGTCCCGGTGTTACGATAGCAAAAGGCGAACAGTATGAGTTTCTGTTCGCCTTTTAGATATGGAGCGGGAAACGCTCAGCCGTTTGAACTCCATCACATCCTGGTTACAGGAGCTGGCAGCCTGCTCAGAAGCGGTAAGTTAGTTCAGTTCGTAATACTCCCATGTTGAAATCTGAAGTACTGACCATCGTATATCATATCATGGAGCCGGAGTAGAATTTCCGGGAACACGGCTCGGGAATTCGTGCACGATCCGCAGCAGCATCTCTATGAATGATAACAGGTCCTCTGCATCATCTTTCTGCATGATCACAATTTCGTGGTTCGCCTCATTGCCCTTCTTGCGAATGTGATCTACCCACCCTTTGCCGCCAGGAGGAACGTAACCATTCTTTGCAAGATAATCTACGTACGCAAAGAAATTCAAACCCTCCTTTGCTCCTCTATCCACAGCAATGTGCATGAGCATTTTCCGGCAGATAAGGATAGCCGCAGTGAAACACATAGCACCTGTACAACGACGAGCTTCCTCATACAGCTGTTCTAAGTCAGCTGGAAGGGAGGCTACTGAGGTTCCTATCATCTGAGCAGGGACCTGCTCGTTAAATTTCGTAAAGAATGACGCTCTGTTACAGTCTGGACATATGTAGCACGCACCGATTGGCTTTCCAGATCCATCTGCTCCTAAGTGGTAGCCTTTCTCGCTTGAAACCTTCTGATCACAGTAACCACATCAGAATCTCAATGCATCCAACTCTTGTATCCTGTACCATCCCCACTTCGATATGTTAGGTAATCTTGCCATATGCCGCTACTCCCCCTATTCGTGTGCGAAGCATCCACTAACTCTCATTCGAATCAACGCCACTAGTCAAGACCAAGCTGGTTGACTGGCTGCGATACAAGGTCTTCAGCACCATCATCCTGCTGCTGGCATAAGAGGACCCCCCTCTTCACGTTCCTGGCTCCTGGGGCACCAGAGGGGGCTCCCTGAGGATGCCATCTCACAACATTGCAGGAGCCGCATTTTCCTCCCGGACAACCTGTTCATTAGTAAGGATGCTTTATCCTGTGCCCGGTATGGCCTGATATTTCCAGCTGCCCTTCCCGTGACGGGTGTGACGGCAGATATGACAGGAGCCGATCGGAGAAGTTGTTGTCACTCTGTGCGATGACGGTATGACAGCAACCTGCGAGAAAGTGCCCAGAACTGGGGGGAAACTGCCCAGAACGGGGTGATAACCCCCAGGATATCTCCCTTCTCTTCCTAGAAAAAGAAAGAGAATACCCGTCATTGCTGTCATAACCCACCGTTGGTGAAGGCGGAGAAGCAGATACGAGATGACTGCAGCTGGGACCTTCCCGTCACTACCGTCACCTGCATCCCGTTCCTGTGGGCATGTCCGTTCCTGATTCTGTAAATGATACTGTAACGCTGGTGCTTGTCTCAGGGCTCTATCATGTGGTTCTGTATAATGATGCAGATCTCAGTTTCGTGAAGAAAACCGTAAATCATTCTGGTGCTACCGCCCGTCCTCAGCGTCCGGGCAGCCGAAGGTTAGCGTCATGGTCCGTTCAGCACCGCTGCGGTTGCGATCAATGCGGACTCCCTGGGTGGCGAGGGAAGTCTCTGCCAGTCGGAGGCGCTTGCTCAGGGCTGCTGCGGAGGAGGGAAGCTCAGTGGGATCGTCGGCAACCTCACGGAGCTGCGCCAGGAGGTCAGTGGAGGTGAGGTCGGGGAGGTAGGAATCCTGACAGAGTCGGGCCAGGAGAGCCGCCCCCATTAGCGGCGAGACACCGAGCCCGTATTCTCTGGGGTTGCTGGGGAGATATTATCTTGGTCTTGTCCTGGTTATGTAAATATACCGTTGCCATGACAGGGGTTATTCTCAACTGCTGCAGGGAGATACTTCTATTCAGTTTTGTAACGGCTTTGTCTTCGTTTTGTAAGAAAAGCGTGGCGCCAGCACCAGGCCAGCGCCACTGCTCAGGGTTACTCCCAGACCTTCTCCAGCTCGGAGTTCAGGTACCAGCCGGGTGGGACATCCTCCGGTGGATCTTCGGGCTGAGTAACATCGTCTCCGGGGTCGTGGTAGTCAGGACGACCGTTCCCGACGATATCTCTGACCGCCCAATGGATCTCGTCCAGCGGGACTTCACGGCAACCAGGCCTAACCAGCTATGGATTGCGGATCTCACCTACGTGGCTACCTGGGTAGGCTTCGTTTACGTAGCCTTCGTAATAGACGTGTTCTCACTGATGATAGTGGGCTGGCGGGTGTCCCGATCTTGCGTAGCGATCTTGCGCTGGACGCCCTGGAGCAGGCTCTCCATGCCCGTCCGACCGACACTGATCTCGTACATCACAGCGACCGGGGGCGTTCACTACCTCTCCATCAGGTACACTGAACGCCTTGCTGAGGCCGGTATAGAGCCCTCTGTGGGAAGCAGGGGCGACTCCTACGAAATGCCTTGGCCGAATCAATCATCGGCCTGTACAAGACCGAGGTGATTCGCCGACTCGGTCTCTGGAGAGGAATCGATCAGGTTGAGTTTGCTACTCTGGACTGGGTTGGCTGGTTCAATAACAAAAGGCTCTTCGGACCGATCGGCAACATACCCCCGACAGAGTTCGAGAACCTATACTATCAGTAGCAGGAAGAAGTGCCGGCCATGGTGGCCGCACTCACATAATGAAGCCTCCGGAAAACCCGGGGCGGTTCACACCAAGTCAGGACTCTGAGTCGGAATGACAAGTGCGGCACCACTCAATCAGGTTATTTCTCATCATATGAACTTCGCTTTCGGTAGGTACCCGCAGGTGAATTATGAAGCGCGATAGGTTCGGGCAGAGAAAACCGGGTATTCATGCCAGAGTGCTCCGCTGTTACACCGAATGGACATCCAGATACAGGGCTGCGACAGTCGTTTCGTGCATTCTGGTCATGTGTCTTGTATTGCTGTATTACTGGCTGCAGTGGAGGACAATAAGCGAATTCGTCACGGCAACAAATGATGGGATCTTCACCGATTTCACTGCCCACTACTATCCAATGGGCAGGGCTATTCTGAGCAGCAAGCTGCCTGTTTTCGGCTATTTCTATCCGGCCATATTCGCGCTGTTCCTGGTCCCGTTCGGGGCTCTCCCTGCAGGAACGGCCGTAATCTGCTGGGGCATATTTCAGGTTGCACTGATCATTCTGCTCTGGTACCTGTCATTTCTCAAGCTTCTGAAAATCGTGGCGCACAAGATGGCGCTGTACCTGCTTCTCTTCCTGACTTCCATACCGCTCCTCGATAATTTCAGTTGGGGTCAGGTCAGTATCTTCTCCACTTGTCTCATTCTCCTGACCTTCCACCTGTACAGGGAGAAGAGACGAGTATACGCAGGTTTTGTACTCGCCCTTGCAACCTCCATTAACTTCTATCCGGCTCTATTCCTCGTCTATTTTCTCCTGAAGCGTGATTACAGGTTTCTCGTTGCTTACGCAGGCACGATACTCGGTCTGTTCTGCATCCTTCCGGCAGTGATCCTGGGACCGGAGGGCTGGGTTCGATTTCACAGGGCTTCCATCGGCGCGATGTTCTATGCACCCTGGGTCAAACAGGAGATAAGTTCCCAGTACATTTCAAATGTCCTGTTCCGGCTGTCCGGTATGCTCGGTATTTGTATGTCGAATTTTTCGTATCTGCTGACAAGAGTTTCCGGATTGATTGTACTCCTGTTCAATATCAGGCTGATAGGGCTGATCATGAGGAAGTGCATCCACGGTGAGGCTGTACTCTCCATGATAACGCTATTTCTCTCTGTACCGTTTGTCCTTCCCACCTCATGGCCTCATTATTTTGTATTCCTTCCCTTCTGCCAGGCAGCATTGTACCTGCAGATCAGATCAGCGCGTTACGGGAAGAGGTATTTCATGCTCCTGACAGGATTGATCTGCCTGTCGGTGGTTTTCTCGAGTGTTCTCGTCCTGAACCTGTTTTCGAGCCTGAGTGTATACAGCGAAGTGGGAATGCTTTTCGCATCAAACCTTCTTCTTCTGCTGGCCCTTCATAGGATAGTTGCCTTTGCAGAAGAGAACAAACCGGGAATCAATACCGAGCAGGATGGTTCACGGGCCGGTTTTCCGCCGCACTCCCAGGCCACAGGCAAACACAATCTTCTTACTCGGGATAGGCGTTAGTCTCTCAGGATGATAATGAGGAACATAGGCCTTACATTCAGGGCATTCCTGCCTCTTTGACTGTCTTTTAAAACTCGGTTCACAGTATGTGCAGTCAAAAAAACATCCTTTGAAAGGACTCCAAGTTTCTGTGTCGCGGTACATTCCTGTTTCAGTATCAGTGCTCATCCTATCTCCTTTAATCAGATAGTACTTGGTAAAACAGAGGATGTCCGTCTTCGTAGCTTAAGTCAATCACTGGGGCGACCGTTGCTGCCGCCCCTAATCCTTCAACACTGAGGCCACTCCGGTCGGATACCACTTCCCGCCCTTCTTCGCGCTGATACATCGTTTGTTGAGCTCTTCTGAGATCTTCCGGAGGCTCCAATCCTTCTCTCTCCAACGTCTGAGCATTTGCAGAACTTTCTGCTCCTCCTGATCATTAACAAGCCGATCACCGTCACGACTCTTGCCAAATTGCACCTGTCCGCAAACTAAGCCTTGCTCCTTCTTGTGAGCAAGAGCCATTCGGATTCGCTCAGATATCTGATCACGCTCAAATTCATTCAGGACTGCCAGAAGGCGGAAGATCATTTTCCCGGTTGCGGTCGTTGTGTTGATATCCTCAGAAAGGCTTACTAGATCAGCACCCGCCTTTCCCAGCTTCTCAGCCAGCGAGATGGTGTCTTTCGTGCTTCGTGACATCCTTGAGAGCGAGTAGACAACGAGAGCAGCTTTTTCGTGGCAGGCAAGATCTATCGCTTCAAGAAGACCTTCTCTGTTTTCGGTTGACTTTCCTGAGATCCCGGCATCCTCCAGAACTCGTATGAGTCGGAAGCCCTGGGCATCTGCCCTCGACACAATCCGAGCTCTCTGAGCAGCAAGGCTGACGCCGTTCTCTACCTGAGATCCAGTGCTGACACGGCAGTAGCCGATGGCTCGTTTCACGAATAGATCACCTCAATTCGCTTTGATTCTTCGCAATATGAAGTAGGAGTTGATGATACATGAGTAGCATCAACATGCAGGTAACCGACGTCCCCGCGTTACGATAGCAAAAGGCGAACAGGATGAAGACCTGTTCGCCTTTTAGATATGGAGCGGGAAATGCTCAGCCGTTTGAACCCCATTACGTCCTGGTTACAGGGACTAGCGGGTTGTATAGAGGTTGCCTGCAGCTAGTTCAGCCTCACAACTTTTACAATTGCGATAGATCCTGGGGTTTCTGCTCGAATGACATATGCTCCCGACGGGAGCTGATTACCCTCGTCATCACTCCCATCCCAGAGGAAGAAATTTCCATCTGGAGATCCGAGCGATATCACCTGCCTGCCTGTGATGTCGTAGACCAGTAGCTCCTGCACCTGTGATGAGCCAGCGACTTCAATAGACAGGAAGTCAGTGAAGGGATTCGAGGAGAGGTTCATGATGAAACTGGAAGGTTCAACTATTGTAGATTCATTCTCTATCCCCAACCAGTTGTGGTCGAACCAGCCGAAGGTCGGGTAGCCTCCGAATATGGGCTCATCCTCTATTTGACTGTAGATGACATAGAGATTGCCCTCTGAATCTACCACACCATCTGGTTGTAGTAATTGCTCCGGATCTTCATCACGATGATCGTAGGCAATCACAGGTTCAACAATGAAATCACCCGCTGCATCGATCACAGCATAGTCGAGCATCTTATAGTTACTACCGGCAATCCAGATCATGTAGAATTGTTCTCCACCAGGAAGGGGCAACAGATCGAACTGACCGTGGAGACTCATTTCCGGACCGATTTCCAGGACAAGTGTCTTCATGTTAATGAGAAGCTCTCCGGTCTCACCGTCCACTTTCCAGAGAGCCATTCTGAATTGAGATTGGTAAGCAACCTCATCAAGAATCAAGAGGTTTCTGTCATTGTCTAATGCAATTGATGGACGTGCGTAGCAAATAACACCATCATCGATGATGTCTATTGCAGGAACAACCAGATTGCCCTGTAGATCGTACTGCAGGTAATCGGTATCCTGATACAGGCTGTCCCACTTCACAATGTGAACCCGGTCTCCATCCACCAGTATCTGACTGCGGATTATCGCATCGGGAATGAACCAGCCGTATTCCTCAGTAAATCCTGCATCTGCTGTAGGAATCCACACAGCGTAGTAGATGTCCAGTCCAATAACACGCAGTGTGTGAAGTCTCCCCAGAGAATCTGGAAAGGCAAGGATATCAGGATAGAGGGTTGATTCAGATAACAAGTAAGTAGGTGGCGTAATCTCGCTGCCGTCATCTAGGCTTCTGATACAGTAATAGGCAGGGCTGAAATCCCGCCAGAAGGCGAACAGGCTATCGTTGGATTCGGTTGTAGTCAAGATCGAGCTGTGTTGATCATTTGAAATCATCGTATCAGGTACAACTGTTGCACCATCTAGCAGGAAAACCTTGTAACCAATGCGTTTAATGCATTGGTACTCTTCCCAGACAAGATGAAATCTTCCTTGATCATCCTGGCATATATACTGCGGATATGTTGAGCTGTTCGGCTCCTCGGTTATGGCAATAGGGTCACTCCAACCCGGAGCTACCGTAACACCAAGCACAAACCAGAGAACCTGAGCAATCAATCCAGAACACCAGACCTTCCTGAATCATGCCTGTGCTGCGGCCAGGGAGCATATCCAGTGGAACACGATCCGAACTCCCAGACGTGAAGAAGTCCATCACTGGTTCCGAAAACGATTTCCACCTGACCATCCCGATCGATATCCGCAATGGAGAAGCCGCTGCAGGCATTCACGTTTTCTGGTAACGTAAACGGGAAATCCCCGCTGGAAATGGGAGCACCATCTGAGTCTAAGCCAAGAACCATACCGTTATCGTCCTTCATGGTTGATGACAGAATGTCATCGAAACCCTCATTATCAAGGTTACCAAGCGCAGGAGGGCTGATTCCATCTACCGAGTATGTACCGCCGCTGTAATTCACAGGCCAATAATTCGAGAATCGATCTCCATCCTCATCCCATGCCAGACACTGGTTCTCCGCTGGAACGATGAAAGCATCCAGACCGGTTGTAGCGGTTTTCCAGTCCGCAAAGAGTCCGAAGATGACACCATCGGAAGATGCTGAGCCTCTTTCACATGACACCGGTGATGTAATACTGGAAAGTGGGTCAATCAGCTCGGCTGGGTCAGTGCGTTGATAGTCATAAGAATACAACGGGAAGCCAATCTCTGCCGTATCTGCCAGCATTCCAGCACAGGGAACCGATATTAGAAGCAAAATATCGGGATCTATCTTCCAAGTCCGTTCGGACAGTGTAGAACTTCCCTGCCAGTTATAAACGACCAGTGAATAGAAGGAGGAATCTGGGGGGACAGTAATATCCATCCAGGAACAGTAATACACTGTCTCGCAGTAGCCGTCTCCGGTAAGATCGCTGCAAACTAAAGCTTGTGAGAAAGGTTGCTCATCGAAGGTGAAGATCTTGGCGTCCAGTGAGTCGAATTCCTCCTCAACGGAATCCCATGAGTACAGAAAGAGCGTATCCCTGCTAGCTACAACCATTTCAAGACCGGTACGCTGATGCATGTCAGCAACAGAAGGTGCATTAATGTATAATTGATCTTCTTCATATATGCATTCACCCAGGTTGTTGAAAACACAGATGCCATCCGAACTCATTGCGATGATTTCTACGGTTCCATCATCGTCAAGATCAGCTGCCAGGGGGCTGATGGAATAATCCAAAGGACAGGTTTCATTCCGCCATATGAACTCGCCGTCATGTTCGTGGGCTTCGAGGAATGTACCTGAGAGTGTCACGACCTCAAGGTTCGCTTCAACATCCAGATTGACGAGGAGAGGTGGTTGATCGACAATCCCCACCAGGCAGATCGGCCATCCTTCGTCTAAAGGATAGATATCGAAGAGTGTCTGGTTGATCCTAGCGCTATTGTTGGGTGTCCACGAGTCATCGCACTCTTCTGCTGGATCAGCCACGGCAGCGATGGTTATCTCACCAGGAGGAGTGAACCAGGCAGCGTACCAGTCAAGATCGTAGGACTGTTCTTCACCGGGAAGAAGCCCATCACAGGGATAATTTACTATCGTCTGATTCATTCCCTGGGAAACTGTCAGCCTGACTGTGAATTCCCCTGATGAGCTGCCCCCGTTGTTTCTGACTGTTACTGAGACATCCTCTTCGAATCCTGTTGCTGTCTCTCTTGGATAGTTGCTGGCGTAGATATCTCCCGGAGCTATGACAAGATCACACTGATCGGGATACCTTGCCCGGTCTCCGATATCAAGGGCGGGATCACCCAGCAGATTGAATTGCCCAAGGAAGTTATACCCTATGAAAAACTCCGCAAACCGTAACCTCGCCCCCGCGATTGACTCGCCTAGTCTACTTTGCCCGAATCGGTAAATAGATTCGATAATGCCTTCACCGTAGAGTTGATAACAAGGTGGAGGTGATGTAAGGGATCCACAGAATACACCTGAGACCGGGCAATCCGTATTCTTCAGCACTGCTTCGGCTGCACAATCTGTGGTGAAATCGTATATAGGTGTGTCCGGCCTATCTTGGAAACACAGCATAGGCCATTGAAGACGGTTTTCATGCTCATAGAAAGTGTGGTTGAATGTTCCCGCACTGCAGCAGAGCATCAGGACGAATGGTGGTTGATGATTCTCGGTTGGGTCCAGATCTCTAGCCATCAGGCAGTTGAACGTGCTGTCATTTGCTCCCTTGTAATCAGCGCAGTAGGTTGAATCCCATTCCAACCCGGCGCCGAACATGTGAAGATCACCGTGATTGCTGTAGAACAATACTCCTGCACCATCTGAGAATTCATCGTTACTGTAGTTTACCCAGTCATAGCTGCTGAGATAGCTGCTGTCCTGAAAGGTCCAATCACGACCATCTCCACAATAAGTTGTGGAGTAGTCGTAATCCAGCCAGTCGCAGAAATTTAGCGTCCACTCCCTTGAGGGCTCCCAATTCTCGTAGTACTGGATGTGAGTTATGCGGTCTTCATCACCGGTACCAGCAAGTCGGACAATCCTTCTGCGGTTATCGATCAGCGGAGTACTCGTAATGGGTTGTTCCATCTCGATGAAGTTCTCGATCATGAGATCAAGGGTATCTGCACCCTTCACGCTCAACCGCCCCACCATCATATCTGGAAAATCGTTATCTGGAATTGGGAAACTATCGAAGTAGACATACCACTCATCATTTCCCTGAAAGGTAACTCCATGTTCGTGGGTAGGCAGAAACCAGCCCTGGTCGCCGAATTCATCGTCTTCATGGTCTCCAACGAGAAGGAGGTATGAAGGTTTGATGCTGCCGTCTCCCCAGGCCCACATTGCCTCCGTGAAATCCCTGATTATCTCATCAGTAATCACCAGAGCCTGGCCACCGAATTCGTCCATGACTTCTTCGGTCGTAACTATGGCAACATCGAACTGGTTCATCTCAACTCTATGCCAAGCAAGGCTGTCGATCCAGTCGGTTTCAAGACTGTCTGCTGTGAGTATTACATAATCCGGTACCCTCAAAGGACCATCTACAAGATCGAAATTCTTGAAAACTGTGGGAACTGGAGCATATGTCTTCGGAACGGAATGATACCCTACTATCGGGGAATTCTCGATCAGTCTCTGGAAGGAGCCCAGGCCCACATCGCTCCATACTGCCTCGGTGCTGTCAAAGGAAACGGCTATGCTGAATCCCGATATCACCCTCATCCTGTCTTCGGAAGCAAGAAAACTGACGGGGTATATCTGTAACAGAAGAAGTCGTTGATCGCAAATTCGCATGTCACCAACAATATCGACCTGTTCGGCAGGCCACCATGTATCGCTTGCATAGGCTGTGGAATCCTGCTTGAAAACCTCAATAACCTCAGGAGTTCTCACGTAGATAACTGAGTCCTTTGGAGCGGGATAGATAGGATCGACATCGAACTCCTTTTCCCCATGCAAAGCCCAACTGGTTACTGGATCTACGCTGTCAGGTATGGCAACCATACAGGTTATCATCGGAACTTCAGGCCACCCGGTTCTGGTTGTTACCGGTATGCGAGTGAATCTTATGAAATCTTCACTGTCATAAGTTACAGTGTCATAATCAACTGAAGTGTCAATTGTAAAAGCAACGAGAGAACTGTCTGCTTCTGTAGTGTGAATGGAACCAGGATTTGCGGTAATCATGAAACACAGAAATAACATCATTTGATTCCCACCGCATTGTGAAAATCCTTACTACCAGGATTTCGAAGATCGCCTTATCTTTCAAGATGATTTATGAAGCAACTAATAACGGTATAGTACCTTTCCAATGTGTGTCAATGGGAATGAATGGATTATTGAGACCGTCTGCATGTGAGATTGAACCGCCCCGGGATTGCCGGAGACCTTATTTCTTGAGAGGATGGGGTCATGACACGAAGAATGAGATACTCAGCAGAGGTCCGGGAACGGGCGGTTCGCATGGTAGTCGAGCACGAGCGAGAGTACGACTCCCACCGCGTGTCCAATGGGGAAATGGAGTAGCCTGTTTCGATTCGTAGATATGAAATGGAGCGGGAAACGAGATTCATGGAAACCACCCAATCGACGTCCCCGGGTTACGATAGCAAAAGGCGAATAGGATTAGTTTTCTGTTCGCCTATTTACTATGGAGCGGGAAACGGGACTCGAACCCGCGACAGCTACCTTGGCAAGGTAGGGCTCTACCAACTGAGCTATTCCCGCTCCGTA
>CBDUZS010000015.1:0-45665 GCA_965371785.1 uncultured bacterium | reverse complement strand
CTCGGAGAAATGCTCCTCCGACTGTCTCACAGGCAGTCGTATCACATCGTCGAGAAAACATCCGGAGAAGGACTGGAATGAGACTGGCCCTGATAGGGCCGTTCCCTCCATACCGTGGCGGAATCGCCCAGTTCACGAAGCTCCTGTCGGATGCGTTCGAGAGTGCAGGTGATTCCGTAGAGCGGATCACATACAAACGTCTCTACCCTTCATTTCTCTTTCCCGGAAAGTCTCAGGTCGATTGTGATTCTCCTTTTTCGGATGATCCGACACCCCTTATAGACTCCCTGCTTCCCGTCAGATGGGCAAGTACGAGAAAGTACCTTCGCTCCCTTGACCTGGATGGCATTCTGGTTCAGTGGTGGCACCCCTTTTTCGCACCCGCTCTCCGAGGCAGCCTGCCTCCTGAAATATCATGCGCTGCAATATGCCATAACGTTCTCCCACACGAATCGTTTCCCTTGGCTCGTAGCCTTTTGAGGGGATTCCTCAAACGCATGAAACTCATCGTGACCCATAGTCGATCAGATGGAGAAGCCGCACTCGGTGTGCTCGGTGAACTCAATATTCTCAAGCTCTATCTCCCTCTATACGAGCAGTACACTAACGGGGGCAAATCAAGGGACTTCGTAAGAAACGAACTCGGATACGGTTCCGAAGACAACGTCATTCTTTTTTTCGGCCTGGTTCGTCCATACAAGGGTCTGATGGACCTCCTCCATGCGGCAAAAGAATTGCCCCGTACCGTAAAACTGCTTGTTGTGGGAGAATGCTATTCGGACCGAGATGCTCTTACCAGGGAGATGTCCGGCACTGAGCTGCAGGAGAGAGTGAAATGGATTGACCGATTCGTACCGGATTCCGAGGTCGCGGGTTACTTTCGCGCGTCTGATGTTGTAGCACTTCCCTATCGTCATGCAACGCAAAGCGCTGTAGCACAGATCGCTCTTGCATTCCGAAAACCGCTTGTCCTGACGAGAACGGGTGGACTCTCCGAAGTGATCGATGAAGGAGAAACAGGTTTCCTCGTACCTCCATGTGATCCAGTCGCTCTTGCGGATGGAATCAGAAAGGCTCTTGTGCTAGGCGGAACAGCTGGAATCGAGCAGAGGATAACCCGCAAGGCTGCCGAATTCAGCTGGAAAAATTACGTCTCACAGATCAGGAAGTGCTGGCCATGAGGATATTCATCGCCGGAGCAGAGGGGTTTATCGGATCATTCCTTGCGAAAACCCTTGAAGCAGAAGGGCATCATGTCATTCGACACGTATGGTCAAGGGACGGCAACCTGGATTCGGGAGCAATCCCCGAACAGTCAGATGTAATCATCAACTGCGCAGGACGACTTGGAGGACAGGATTCTTCCGAATCGGAGATGGAGGAAGCCAACGCAAATCTCCCGGCAGTTCTCGGCAGGTTCTGCATCGAACGGAACTCGAGACTGATACACCTGAGCACTCCCGGAGTGGTCGGCCTGCATCCCGATTCCACTGAAAAGGATGCTTACGCTCCATGGGGCTGCTACGAAGAGACGAAAGCGAGAGGGGAGCGGGCTCTGCTGGAGTTGGGGATGTCGAACGGATTCCTTACAATACTTCGTCCAGATTTCGTTTACGGACCGGGAGACAGACATAAACTCGCGCTGTTCAGGCAGGTCTCGAAAGGCTGGTTCCCCCTCATAGGAAGAGGAGACACAAAACTGAGACCCACTTACGTCGGAGATGCCTGCAGGGCCGTGCTGGCCGCTCTTCCGGGGGGGCTTCTGAACGGAGGGCTCTACAACATCGGCGGTCCCCGGGTCGTTACCATGAGGAAACTGGTCGAATCAATTTCCTCGACGATGGAGGTCGGAGTCAGGTTCATCGGTTTGCCTCGTTTCCTTTTCAGGTTTCTCCTCCTTCTCGGACCGCTGAAGCCTCCTTCCCTCTCCGGAAGCAGGTACAGACTTTTCGGAGAGGATCACTTCGTTTCGATCTCAAAGGCGTCTGATTCAGGTTTCCTACCGAAAACCTCTCTGGAAGACGGGCTCAGAACAACGGTGAAGTGGTACGGGGAATCGGGTCTGCTGTGAAAAGAACACGGTTATTAACCTGGTTTGGGAGAGCCTTTATTCTGGTCCTGCTGGTGATCGCAGCCGTTGTCGTTGCAGGAAACGGGGCTGAGTGGCTCGAGGAAATAAGTGAACAGTCCTGGCAACCGGATCCCTTCCTGCTGATACTTTCCTCGGCTTTGCTTTTCCTCTCCCTCTGGCTGACACCTTTCGGCTGGCTGATGATGTGCAGATACTCCGGCTGTACAGCACGCTCAGGTGAGATTCGAGGAGTATGGTTCACCAGCCAGCTGGGTAGATACATTCCGGGGAAGGTCTGGCTGCTGGCGGGAAGAGCGGCGTACCTCAAATCGAAAGGGTTCTCACCGGCTGGTGCCGCCGCCGTTCCATTCTTCGAAGTTCTCTACACTGCTGCTGCGACGGGTCTGATTGCGGCCGCAGTGGCCTTGTTCACTCCGGATTTCATCGCCAGTGGAATTCTCAGAACTGCTGCCGTATGCTCAGGCGGAGCTCTTCTCCTTCTCCCCCTGCTCCGGGGAGTCAGGAAATACCTGTACAGAGTCCGCTACGGGAGTGATCGAAAGACGAATCCTGCCGGGGTTGTAATTCCAGACACGGCTTTATCGATAAAGGTCCTGGGACTGTTTACACTGCTCTGGATTGCCAGAGGACTCTCTCTCTATCTGTGGCTGTCGGCAATGGGCGTTCCCGGCAGGGGAATCTGGGCCTGTGTAGCCGCTGCGCCACTGTCCTGGCTTGCGGGATACATCGTTTTTCTGGTGCCTGGTGGTATCGGGATCAGAGAGGCTGCAGCAGTTGCCATGATCGCCGGCCCGGGTGAAACGGGTCCAATCCTGGCGGCGATAATCGGACAGAGAATTCTCCTGTCGGTAATGGAACTCGCGCTTGCAGCCGTACATGCCAGATCGGTACCGCTGTTCCGGAAGAAATCATGAAGTTTCCAGCCTGGAAGACGCTGGCCCTGCCGGGAGTAATACTGGTCTTGGTTCTGTTGACCTACTGGCCCGTATTCAGCACCGCAAGGCTGCCAGGCGGTGAGATGAGCGACACCGTCCACCAGGGATATCCCTTCTCGAGCTTCATGGTGAACTCGGTGAGAACGGGCAGCCTTCCCCACTGGAATCCGTACATCTTCTGCGGAGTTCCTTTCTACTCTTCCTTCTCAGCACCGTTGTTCTATCCACTCAGGGGTCTTCTCCTCCTGACCACGGGCGCTGAGGGGATGATCAGGTTCACCTTCCCGATTCACATGTTCCTGGGCGGCATTTTCGCCTGGCTTTTCCTGGGCTCGATCGGTGTCAGCAAGGCAGGGCGAATAATAGGTGCACTTGCCTTTGCAGGCGGAAGCTGGGCCAACACTCTTTTCTACGCCGGTCATGGCAGCAAGATCATCTGCTGGAGCTATCTCCCGCTCCTCCTCTACTCGTGTGAGAAATGGATGGAGACCAGGCGTCCGGTCTTCCTTGGCCTGGGTGGTCTTTCACTCGGGATGCAGGGGCTGGCAAGTCATCCGCAGATGATCCTCTACTCAGGCGGTGCAGCATTTCTCTGGCTTCTTGTAAGAGCCATAGAGACCCGGGGGAAAAAAGCCGGACGTGCTGTTGTCTGCCTTGCCGGTATCGCAATTCTGGGAGGAGGAATAGCAGCAGTTCAACTGCTTCCTGGGTACAATTTCTCCCGGTACTCGAGCAGAGGAGAAAACCTTTCAGTCGACCAGGCTGCAAGCTACTCCCTTCCACCGGAAGAATCACTGACAATGATCTTTCCTCACATGTTCGGGCTCAGGCACGGTTTCAGGGACAGCAACCTCACGGGCGCCCCCGTTTACTTCGGCAGGCTGGGGCTCAGGCTGAGCAGTGAGTTCCTTGGTGTATCCGTTTTCCTCCTCTCACTCATGGGATTCCTTTACTCGAGGGGCAGAATCAGATGGCCATTGCTTGCGATTGCCCTTTCCGGTCTGCTGGTTTCCTGGGGCGGGTACACGCCTGTCTTCAAGATTCTGTACGCAATAGTACCGGTATTCAGAAAGCTCAGAGCCCCACACATGGCAGCCTTTCTAACGACATCATCCTTCTCACTGATGGCAGGACCCGGGTTTGACGCTCTCTTCGGGAAGAATCCGGATCGAAGAAAGTACATTGTCCTTGCATCGTTTTCGGGAATCTGTCTTCTCCTCTTCCTCTTTGCTGCACCCCTGTCGAGGAGTCTGCAGTCAGGATGGTGGACCCTGATGGGGCTTCCCGGTGGTACGGGATTCGGTCAGCTCATCGGACACAGAGTCTCGATGCTGAGCGGTGATCTGATAAGAGCATCCGGTGTAGGAATCGTCTTCCTGTTCCTTCTCTTCGCAATGAAGAAGTTCTCTCTCAAACCTCCCGTTGCCGCCTTTGCACTTGCCCTCCTCCTGGCCGTAGAGCTGATCCCTTTCAACAGGAGTTTCCAGGTCTACCTGCCACAGACCCGGATCGAGCAGCTGTTTCCCGACCAGCCTGCCATGAGAGAGCTTGTCGGGGCGGGAAGGATGATGCCGGGGGGCAACGAACTGGTGCCGCTCTCGATACGATCCGTATCGGGTTACCACGCAGCGAAACCTGCGGTAATCGATAGACTCCAGTCAGTGCTGTCCAGGGCAGACCTTTCGATTGCAAGACAAACGGCTGCTACGGTATTCGCAGTGGAGGGAACCGTTCTCACTTACGGGGAGATCCGGGCTGCCGTGTTAGCCCAGTTCGAAGAATCGGATTCGTTACTGGCTGACAGCCTGAGCTCTGCAGTTCCCGAAGCACCTTTACCGCGAGTCTTCTTTGCAGGCAGCTGGGTTGCAATGGAGAATGACAAAATTCTCGATGCGCTCTCTCTCGGGTACAGCCCTGATGAGATCACCCTACTCGAAACCGCTCCCGTAGGATTGACGGAAAACCAGACGGATTCACGCGGTGCAGCGTTCATCACCCTCGATGATCCTGAGCGTGTTTCAATCGCTGTCGAGACGGACGATGCGGGACTCCTCGTTCTGGCAGATACCTGGTATCCAAGGTGGAGAGTATACGTTGACGGTATCGAATCAGATCTCCTCAGAGCCAATTACTGGCAGAGGGCCGTGGTCGTTCCGCCGGGCAGCCATACGGTTGAGTTCAGGTTCGATTCCGGAGACGTCCGGACCGGTCTCCTTGTAAGTATCATCGGTATGCTGGTGGTGCTTGTATTGTCAGCAAACGACTTCATCAGAAAACGCAGGGAACGGGAGTGAGGAACAGGAAACACCTGAAGCTCCAGACCTGGGCAGGCTTTGCCCTGCTCTCCGTAGCCGTGGTCTACTTCATCCTCGCTCTCTGGCCGAAATGGCAACCGGACCTGCTGAGCTTCTGGGATACGGCAAGAGACAACGCGAGCTGGCCTATGCTCGGTCTCTCTCTGCTCTTTCTCTTCGCTGGATACTATTACGCCCCCTATCCATGGCAGCGCATCCTCGAGAGCCTGAAGGTTCCCCGGATAGACCGGGGAGAGCTGAGAAGAAACTGGTACATGACACAGATGGGAGCCTACGTTCCCGGTAAGCTCTGGATGTTCCTGGGCAGGATAACGTTCCTCAGGGCAAACGGAACGAAGCCTGTAAAAGCGGTCACTGCTTTCGTTCTGGAGAACATCTACCTGATGGTGGCATTGTCCATCATGGCGCTCGTAGCACTTCCTTTCCTGAGCCTTGCCGACGTTCCTCTTCCCGTGATAATCGCCCTGTGGGTATCCTCGATCCTCGCCGTCTTCATGCTGTTTGCGCCCGGGATACAGAAGCTGATAGCGCACAGACTCAGCCACCATTTCGATTACGATGTCGAAGACCTTCCGCACATCAGCCATCGCCAGCAGGCGACCTTTATCGGCTACCACCTCCTCTCCTGGACTCTCCGCGGTCTGGCGCTCTACTTCTGGTTCAGAGGCTTCGGTGCGCCTATATCCGGCCCATCCTATGCGATGGCAGCCGTTTGCCTTCTTGCAGCGCCTGCGTCATGGCTCGTCGCACTTGTTATGGTTTTCATCCCCGGGGGAATAGGTGTCAGGGAGTCCGTACAAGGTCTGCTGCTCTCAGGTTTCGTCGGATCGATGGGTGTCGCGACTACGATTGCCCTGGGACAGAGAGTATTCCTGATCTTCGTCGAGAGCATTTTCGCGATACAGGGTGTTGCTCATCATTTCCTGCGGAGCCGATTCCCGGTACAGATGAATCATCTCGGGCAGATCACACATCTGGCCTGGAGCGTGTGGGTGGGGTTCTTTGCACGGCTGGGCCTTGCCCATCCTCCCGAACCCATCAACGTCACTTTCTCCGTGACCAGGAAGTGCCAGTCCAGGTGCAGGACCTGTTACATATGGAAGGTCACGGAATCCAACGATCTCGATCTCGAGACCATCGAGCTCATGTTCCGCTCCATCGGATGGACGTACTTCTTCAACGTATCGGGAGGTGAGCCCTTCCTCAGGGACGACCTGCCCGAGATAGTAAGACTGGCATGCAAGTTCATGCATCCGGCAGTTATACACATACCCACCAATGGCCTGTCTCCCGAAAGGGTTGAATCCCTGACGAGAGAATCGCTCGAGCTGATGGAAAAGGAAGCACCCGGCACGGTTCTCACCGTAAAGCCGTCATTCGACGGTATCGGTAAGATGCACGATGACATAAGGGGCGTGCCGGGCAATTTCGATAAGCTTCTGGACACCATCGAGAGGCTCAGAAAGCTCAGGAAAGAGTACAGGTACCTTCATGTCGGAGTAGGTACGGTTATCTCACGTTTCAATGCCCAGCACCTTGCTGAGATAGTTGCCTTTGCCCGTGACCTGGATCTCGACACTTACATCAACGAGATCGCCGAAGAACGGGAAGAATTCTTCAACCTCGGAACAGGGATCACTCCGGACAGCGAGAGCTATGAAGAACTGATGGAAGTCTTCAAGAAATCGGTCAGGGAGAAGATGAGGGGGATGAATATCCTCTCGAGACTGACCACCGCGCTCAGGGTTGTCTACTACGATCTGGTCGTCAGTTATCTGCGTGACAGGAAGCAGGTTATTCCCTGCTATGCTGGACTGCTAAACGTTCATATCAACTCGGATGGCGGAATCTGGCCTTGCGCCGTTTTGGCGTATTCGAATGAAATGGGCAAGGTGAGCAGAGATTCCGATTTTCAGGATATCTGGCGTTCGGTCAGAGCAAGAGAGATAAGAAGGTCAATCCGCCTGAAAGAGTGTGCATGCCCTCTTGCAAACCAGGCGTACTCGAACATCCTCCTTCACGTACCCAGCCTGCTCAAAGCGCTCTGGATAGCTCTTCGAGGCAAATAGCCGCAGAATCGAGCCCGTGCAGCATGAAGACGCATCTCCCGCACGAGTTTTACTAACAGGTCAGATCTGTTCGTAGGACGTCTCCCGATCCATGTCTCCTCATGATGGTATTCACGGTCTGGTCCAGGATCTGGAGGAATCTCGATCGGTCCTTTCCGTCGAAGGGAGCAGGTCCCCTGGTCATGATTCCCTGTTCTCGAAGGTCGGTGAAAAGATTCCTCGTGGCCAGGATGTTGCCGATGTTGCTCTCCGTGAACGGACGACCGGTGTTACCGATCGCCGTGGCACCCTTCTTGAGGCATTCCGAAGCAAGGGGGATGTCTCCCGTGATGACGATGTCATCCTCCAGAACCTGCTCGACGATCCAGGCATCTGCAGCATCCGGTCCACTGTCGACTACTACGAGTTCGAGCCAGCTTGCTTCAGGGGTCCGCATCCAGGAATTCGAGACCAAAACCACCTTCAGTCCATACCGTCTCGCAACACGGTAGATCTCCTGTTTTACAGGGCAGGCGTCTGCGTCCACGTAGATCTTCAGCACGGGGGGAGTTCTTTTCCTCTACTCTGCAATCGAACTCCGGAACCTTCCCAGACTCCTCTGAGGACCTCAATACCGTTTCCGTTCGGGCGGATTACGGTTGAGGCTTCGGATGCGTCAAGGGCTCCTGCATCGAGAATGAGATCGACGCCGTCGAGGATTACGGCGGGAATCTGATCCAAGCCTAGTGGACTTGGGTCGCCAGACCTGTTTGCGCTGGTTGATATCAGCGGCAGTCCGGTATTCTTGAGGATCATTCCACTGAGAGAATCCGCAGGCTGTCTGAGAGCGATTGAGCCGTCGTCACCCTTGACCCATTCAGGACATCCTGGCCCACCTGGAAGAACTATTGTAAGAGGTCCTGGCCAGTACTCATCCATTATCTCGAGCACGAGCGGTTCGATGCAGCCTGAAAGGCTCTTCACCGTTTCTATTCCGTCTACGAGCAGAATGAAAGGTCGGCTGCGTGTGTACCCTTTTATCTCAGAAAGCCTCTCGACTGTTCTTCGATTCTCCGGCGCACAGAGGAGACCGTAAACGGTATCCGATGGGTACAGCACAATTCCCCCGGACAGAAGAACGGAGGAGGCTTCCGCTACAGCCTTCTCCGTTGGGTTCTCTATATCTATCTCGACCCGGTGAGCGCTCACAGGCCCCTTTTCTCGAGGAGTCTGGAGGCGGTACCGGAATCTTCCAGAGCAATGATCTGGGCAGCAAGGTATCCCGCGTTTCTTGCACCATGTGAGCCTATTGCCACCGTTGCAACGGGAATCCCTTTGGGCATCTGGACCGTGGAGAGGAGGGCGTCGATTCCGTTCAGCGGTCCGACGGCAAGCGGTACGCCGATGACGGGCAGTATCGTATTCGCGGCAATGGCGCCTGCGAGATGAGCGGCAAGTCCGGCACCCGCAATAAGGACCTTCAACCCCGACCCGGCTGCGCCGGAAGCGTATTCTCTGACCCTGGAGGGTGATCTGTGAGCGGACATGACATTGATCTCGAACGGGATACCGAGATCTTCGAGCACTTCGGATGTGAGATTCATCACATCTCGATCACTCTCACTTCCCATGAGTATTCCAACAAGCGGTTTCAAATGGTCCTCCCTATGTCTCTTCTGTAATACATACCTTCGAATTCGATTCTGCCCGTGGCTTCGTAGGCCTTGTTCAGAGCATCTTCGAGATCACTCCCCAGACCCGTTACTCCGAGCACCCTGCCTCCGGCTGTAACAAGCACTCCATCCTGTTTCTTCGTACCCGCATGGAATACTATAGCATCCCTGACATCCTCCAGGCCGCTTATCTCGAATCCCTTTGCATAAGATCCCGGGTAACCGCCTGATGCAATGATGACGCATGCGGCGGAACCATCCCTTACGGTAACTTCCGGAGGAAGAGCTCCCCCCGTCGCTCCAAGAAAACACAATTCGGCCAGATCGTCCTCGATCATGGGCAGTACGACCTGAGTTTCGGGATCACCGAAGCGGACGTTGAATTCGAGTACTTTCGGTCCATCGCTGGTGATGATCAGGCCTGCGTACAGCACCCCTCTGAAATCGATGCCCCTGGATGTCAGCTCTCCGAGAACGGGAAGGATGATCTTCCTGCGGACATCCTCCGAAAAGCTTTTCTTCAGACCGGGTGGAGGGCAGATGGCACCCATTCCCCCCGTGTTGGGTCCGGTATCACCTTCGCCTATCCGCTTGTGATCCCTGCTTGGCGGGAGGACGATAGCATCCGAACCGTTGCACATCGCGAGAACACTGACTTCCGGACCATCCAGTCGCTGTTCGATGACTACTCTTTTCCCCGACTCGCCAAGGCTCCCTGAGAGGAGAGCTTCCACGGTCTGAACCGCTTCATCCATGGACCCCGGGAGAAAGACACCTTTCCCCGCGGCAAGCCCGTCGGCCTTTATCACGAACTCACAGGGTGAGTTGTCGATGAACCGGATGGCTGGCTCCGATTCCGTGAATATCTCACCTTCAGCCGTGGGAACTCCTGCAGATGACATGATATCCTTGGCAAACCACTTGCTACCCTCCAGCTTCGCACCTCTCGAACATGGTCCGAAACATGGAATACCTGATTTGTTGAGGAGATCGGCGAGCCCGGCAACAAGAGGTGCCTCAGGACCGGCAACCACCAGGTCGATTTGTTTGTTCAAAGCGAGATCTCTCAGCCCTTCGATATCATCTGCGGCTACGGGAGCAAGCTCTGCGAGCGTTGTCATACCCGGATTACCGGGCGCGGCAACGATGGAATGCCTGCCGGTTCTACCAAGAGCCCAGACGAGAGCATGTTCCCGGCCCCCGCTGCCGGCAACGAGTATTTTCATTTCTCCTCCAGTATCGATCTGCCGAAGTAAACGTGCTCCTCACCGGGAAAACTGCCGTTTCGGACATCGTCCGCATACTCCCTGACCGCATCGAGAATTATCCCGCCAAGGTCAGCATACTTCTTGACGAACTTCGGTTCGAAGTCCTGTGTCAACCCGAGCATGTCGTTCACGACGAGAATCTGACCGTCGGTAAACCTGCCGGCACCGATTCCTATCGTCGGTATCTCGAGGGCTTGAGTGATTTCCCTGGCAAGCTCTTCTTCCACCCCTTCGAGCACAATTGAGAACGCGCCTGCTTCCTGAAGTGAAATCGATTCGGACAGGATTCTTTCACGCTGATCACCGTAGACTATCCTGAACCCTCCCGTCTGCCTTACGGACTGGGGGAGCAGCCCGGTATGTCCCATCACGGGGATGCCGGAGTCGACTATGGCTTTCACCCTCGAAGTGGATCTCTCGTTACCACCCTCTAGCTTCACGGCACCAGCTCCACCTTCGGCAAGGAAACGCACAGCGGTCTGAACTGCCTGTGCATCAGAGCATTCGTATGAACCGAAGGGCATGTCTCCTACCACGAGAGTATTGGGAGCTCCCTTCACTACCGCCTGGGTGATCGCAAGCAAGTGCTCCAGGCTGGCAGTGAGAGTTGTCTTATCCCCCATCACTGTCATCGAATAGGAATCCCCCACCAGGATCAGGTCGATCCCGGCTCTTTCCTCGAGAAGTGCGGTAGTGTAATCGTATGCTGTAAGGGCAACTATACGCTCATTGCGTTTCTTCTTTGCCCGGATGGTCCTGATACTTGTTCCCTTTCCCGTCATGTCCAATCTCCTGGTTGTGCGGAAGTGTGATTAAGGGGTCTTCAGCCTGCTGTCTCTTATCAGCCAACCGTATACCGCGATGAAACAGGCAACGGCATAGATGATACCTGCAAGAATGTCGATAACGTAGTGCTCAGCGCCGTATACTATCTCGAAGATGATAATCAGAACCGGCAAGGCAATCCAGAGTGTTTTCCAACCGAACTCCTTTATTACGATCATGAGCATGAGAACGGGAACACCCGTGTGCATCGAGGGCATGGCACCCCGCGGTGCCGGGCTGAATGCCCCGGTAAGCCCGTCAAACGTCATTTCGTTCAGGGCGTTGAAGACCACCCTTTTCATTTCCGGAGCACCGCCCTCGATCGACTCCATCCAGGGAGGTGTCAGAGGAAAGAGAACGTATGTAGCGTATCCGGCAAGAGACACGAGAGTGAAAGCAACCGTAGCCCTCTTCATGCGTTCTGAGCCCCGCCAGATGAGCAGCGCAAGCGATGTGAGAATCGGAACGAAGAAGAGAACCGAGTGAAAGACTGCGAAAACGTAGTCGTACCATGAGAGCAGGCCATCCCCATGAAGGTGCTCCTGAAGCCAGACGGTGGGAAGGCTCCCGAAAACCTGTGTCTCGAATTGAAGAATGCCTGCGCCATGGAATTTCCATGCGTAAGAGGTTACAACGAACTGAAGCCCCCAGTAGGAAAAAACGAGGAATGCGTAGAACAGCCATTGCCGGATGGATTCGGGAAGTCGCTTCAACCTGTAGAGCGCGTAAATGATCACGAACGAGAATAGCGGTACGGGGATCTTTGGTACCAGTCTGATCAGGGGTGTGAGCGTCAGGATTACCGTGTAAACTGCGGCGATGATCAGAATCAGCCGGTAATTTCTGTCACGGATCGAAGAGAAAAGCCTGGATGGGTTAAGGTCTACCACTTGCTCCCCCGGGCGCAACGAGTTCAATGGATTGCTCCTGAAAGAAGAAGTGGGGGCCATTCCCTGACGAATGTTCACATTCACAGGGCTAAAGGACCTACACGGCCTGCTGCATCTTGCATCTGCTACCTGCACGAAGCAGGGTCACGGCATAAGCGCAACATCAGGGCGATGCCTTCATCGGTATTCTATCGCACTCTCAAAGATGATGGCCCCCGATGCAACAATATTAGCATCACACTCGTTCATCTGTCAAATGCCCCTTGCATGGGAAATGGATGGAAGGTTAGTTTTCATTCGGTCACCCACTGCGCTGAAGCAGTCTTTCCCGAAGCGGCTCAACAGGAAGAGAAGCATGGCAAAGAACATCACGAGTCCTGATACGGATTACTCCCGATGGTATCTCGATGTAATCCGTGAAGCACAACTCTCCGATCCTGCACCCGTCCGTGGTTGTATGGTCATAAGGCCATACGGCTATTCACTCTGGGAAAACATCAAAAGCGGACTGGACAGGAGGTTCAAGGAAACCGGTCATCAGAACGCATACTTCCCTCTACTCATTCCAGAAAGTTTCATTTCCAGGGAGGCGGAACATATCGAGGGGTTCTCGCCCGAGCTTGCCATCGTAACACACGCCGGTGGAAAGCAGCTCGAGGAACGCCTTGTGATAAGGCCGACATCGGAGACGATCGTCAACCACATGTTCAGCAAGTGGATCAACAGCTACAGGGATCTTCCCATGCTCCTCAACCAGTGGGCAAACGTTGTCAGATGGGAACTCAGACCCAGGCCATTCCTCCGCACAACCGAGTTTCTGTGGCAGGAAGGTCACACGGCTCATGCGAACGAGGAGGAAGCCCGAGAGGAAACTTTGCGGATACTCGATGTCTACACCGACTTCGCTGTCAACGATGCCGCGATTCCCGTCATAGCAGGCAGAAAATCGGAGAGAGAGAAGTTCGCGGGAGCGGTGGCCAGCTACACAATAGAAGCCATGATGGGCAATGGATGGGCACTGCAGAGCGGCACGACTCACTACCTCGGAACGAACTTCGCAAAAGCATTCGATACGAAATACCTGGACGAGAACAACACCCAGCAATACGTCCACCAGACGAGCTGGGGCGTCTCGACACGCCTTATTGGAGGAGTGATCATGGTCCATGGGGACGAGAACGGCCTCAGACTTCCGCCAAGGCTGGCTCCGATTCAGGTTGTGATCGTACCGATAGCCAGGAACGAACAGGACAGATCTCTCGTTCTCGAAACATGCTGCAGAATCCGGGATGAGCTCGAGAAAAGAAACGTACGGATCGAGCTGGACGATCGCTGGGAACTGAGTCCGGGGTTCAGGTTCAATCACTGGGAGGTTCGGGGAGTGCCCCTTCGCCTGGAGATAGGTCCCAGAGACATCAGGGAAAATAACGCGACGGCCAGCCCAAGGAATGATCCCGGCAAAGAGGGTAAGTTCACCCTGAGTCTCGGTACCATTGCCGATGAAGTGCCAGGCATCCTCGACAGAATACAGGGAGAGCTGCTGGATGATGCGACCAGGAAAAGAGATGAACGCACCTATACGGTCGACTCGTATGATGAATTCAAGCAGGTCTTCGATGAACGGCAGGGCTTCTACTCGGTCTGGTGGGATGGATCTTCAGAAGACGAGGAAAGGATGCAATCGGAAACGAAGGCAACTATCAGATGCATTCCCCTGGAACAATCTGATGAGACCGGACACTGTTTCATGACGGGACGGAAGACATCTACAAGAGTCATTATCGCAAGGGCTTACTGACGGGGGGAATGGTATGCCGGAAAGCATGACAGCCGGGCGAAAGCTAGCCCTGCCCTATCTCCTGTACCTCGTTGGAGCGGCAATTCTCACCTTCCCATTGCTTTTCAGCGGAAATGCCTACGACTCCGTTGACACGCTGTTCAACAGCTGGCTCCTCGACTGGAACAGCCATGCGGCAACCCATCTGCAGAATCCTCTCGAACCTCCGGTGTTCCAGGGATTCACCGACGGTGCCGGTCGAAGCGACCTCCTCCTGACACAGTCCGTTCTCGCCGTTCCCCTCCATGCAATGGGTGTTGATCCACTGAGGATACACAACATTCTCTTCGTGATATTTCTCGGCTTCGCAGGCTTCGCAACGCATCTCCTGGCAAGGGATCTCGGGCTTACGGAGGCTGGAAGCTGGTTCGCGGGAATGAGCTTCATGTTCCTGCCTTTCTTCCAGGGCCACATGTGGCACCTTCAGCTGATGTCCGCCGGAATTACAGTGTTGTGTATCAGGCAGGCTCTCGGCTACGTTCGGGGAGAACGCAGCGGCTTTTCCGTCTCTCTGCTGATCCTGCTGCAGGGTGCCGCATCGCTGTACTACTGGTATTTCCTCGATCTTGCCCTGTTCATCATGCTTGCCTGGTGCCTTGCCGGCTCATCCCGAAGGAAGGCTCCTCCGCTCCTGGGCTGGATAGTGCTGGGGAACGTGCTGCTGCTTCCACTTCTACTCGGACACATAGCCAACGCCGAGAGCTGGATCATGGATTCAGTCACATCAACGGATGTTGCCGCTTACGTTTCCCCCTGGCACAACAGCATACTCCTCAGTGACTTCAGACAACCCTGGCTACTGGGAGAGGCTGCCCTCTGGCCGGGAATTACCGTGGTGCTCGGAGCACTGGTATGGCTGGTCACGAAGAAGCGCGCCGATAAACTCCCGGGTGGATATTATCTGCTTGTCCTCTTCCTGTTCTTCATCCTGTTCTGTCTTGGGCCGACTCTGGTGTTCTGGAAAAAAGAGCTTTCAGCGGCTCCTTTCCGGTTCCTCGGATGGCTCCCGGGAATTGGGTCGATAAGACTACCGGCAAGAGCTGCATTCCTCTTCCTGCTTCCCGTTGTGATCGCAGCGGGAAAAATGTTCGGCAGGAAAACATGGCTCGCAGCTGCCGGCATAACACTTGCGCTGATAGAAGTGTACCCGGGTCCAATCGAGCTGACACGGGTTGAGATATCCCCGTGGCATCACTGGCTCGCGACACGGAATTACGGCAGGATCCTGTTCCTTCCCGTCGAACCAAGTCTCTCCCGGCCGGAACCGGAGTGCAGGAGGCTCTACGGATCCACACTTCACCATACACCGATGTTCAATGGTTACAGTACAAGCCTGCCGCAGGGATACCTGAACAGGGCTCGAATCCTCAACACGTGGCCATCCGACAGTGCCCTGAACCTTGCCAGATTCCTCGATATCGAATGCGTGATCTTCGAGGGCAGAGCAGACCCGGATGCGGATATGGTCTGGGGAGAGGACGACCATGTCTGCTCGGCAATTGAACTGACCGAGCAGGATTCTTGCAGCAGTCAGTGAATCGGACAGATAACTGCACTCCGACGTAGTGGAGGTTGCCGTGCTGGTTCCATTCGCGATTTCGTTACTGCTCGTACAGGCGGTTCACGTGCCCACAGGCTCAGAACAGAGACCCATGTCCGAGGTGGAACCCTCTCCACTGAGAGACCTGCCTGCCGGGTTCGAGCCATCAGGTCTTCAACTCCCCTGCAGAGCAGGGGAACACATTCTCGTCGTGGTTGCTTCGGGACTCGAGACGGCACTTGCGCCGGAATTAAATCAGTTGACAACCGATCTCACTGCCGAGGGATACGACGTAGTACAGCTCACTATGACCGGCGGCACGGTCGAAGATCTGAGAAACATCCTTCAGACGGAACCCGGGCTGGATGGCGCTATCCTCATCGGCAATCTCCCGAGAGCCTGGTATGAAGACACATGGGATGCTACTCACGAGGAATTCCCCATCGATCTCTTCCTGATGGACCTGGATGGTGTCTGGATTGATGGTGACGGTGACGGGAAATACGATTCACACACCGGCAACAGAGCTCCGGAGATCTGGACCGGCAGAATAGATGCCCACGCGATGGAATTCGGTAATGAGATCTTCATGCTCAGGGATTACTTCATGAAGAATCACCTCTACAGAACCGGCGCCCTGCCCGCCCCGGGCAGAGCACTGACATTCGTAGACGATGACTGGAGCTACTTCTACGCTGAGTGCGGTCTCGATGCTATCTACACCGACCTCACGGTTGTCAACAACGATCCGGTCACAACAGCGGATGACTACCGGTTCAGGCTAGAGACGGGCTACGAGTTCATCCATCTGATGTCCCATTCCTCTCCCTGGGGGCATACGTTCAAGATTCCCGGTGGTTACGGCGGCACTGTAATGGCTCCCGAGATCGCGGGCATAGCGCCACATACCGTCTTCGTTCAGCTGTTTGCCTGCTCCAACTGCAGATGGACCGAACCGAATTGCCTGGGTAACTGGTACCTCTTCGGCCCAGGATACGGGCTTCTCGCATTCGGTTCCACCAAGACCGGCGCGCTTCTCGAATTCGGTGAGCTCTACACACCCATGGGTGCTGGAGATATCCCGGGTGAAGCGTTCAGAATGTGGTTCACGAACGTGGGCATATACGATCCTGACTGGCACTACGGCTGCGTGATACTGGGTGACCCGACCCTTGTTCCACTGTCAGCAAGAGAGCTTTGCTCCAGCCCTGCAGGAAGCTCGGGTAGAACCTCGTACACCGACTACACCTGTGTCAGCACCAGCAGCCATTCGGATTGCTACCCGACCGTAGCAAAGGGTGGCGGAATGACGTGGGTCGCATGGACAACGGGCCAGAATGGCAGGCTGGACATCGCCGCAAGAGCTTGGGATGGCGACAGCTGGAGCTCCGTGTACGCGGTCGATACCGACGAGTACTGGGACGTGACACCATTTCTCACAATGGACGACAGCGGGACTCCCTGGCTGGCATGGGCGGATTTCGACATCAACTCCTACGGATACAGGATTCGGGTCGCCACCGGAGCCGAACTCAATTCAATAAGTACGGCGGCAAACGGGGATGGCTACGATGTGGATCCGAACCTTGCCTTCACGGACAGGATGTGGCTCATCTGGCAGGTCTGGCGAAGGGGCGAGGGCGACGTCATGGTGAGAGCCCTCGACGGCTCCTTTCCCGAGACGTACCTGACCTCCGCAGGCTCATGCAATTTCTCGCCCACGGCATGTGCATCACCCGCAGGCCAGGTGCATGCCGCATGGGTTGAAGGCACACCTGAGGGTGAACGGATAATGTGGACACGGGGAGACGAAAACGGATTCGAAGAACCGGTGGAACTCTCCTCGGGCTCATTCTGCCGGACACCCTGTCTTGCCTCCATAGGAAACACCGTTTTAATCGCATGGCAGGATGACACCGAAGGCTCCTCGATCAGGACAAGAATTTTCGAAGGAAACGATTGGGGAGCAGAAGCGACACTCTACTCCTCAGCAACGGGACATGCGTTTGCACCATCGATCGGAACGTCACCGACGGGAGCGTTGATCGTAGCCTGGCAGAACGGTAACGGTTCGGATGCAGAAATATGGCAGAGCACACTCACGGCATCGGGATGGGATCCGCCGGCGCAGCTCGTGGACCCTGAGGGGCCGGCATGGTTGCCCGCTCTCTGCGAAGGGACTGCCACCTGGGCGGGAACAACCGGTGGAACCGGCAACTGGGACATCTACATCGCTCTCGAAGGCGGTCTCGGAACAGGATCTTCTCCGGTCATACAGCCCTTCGGATTCCGCCTCTCCGAGAATCCTGTCGGAGCCGTTGCAGTCCTCGTACCACTGATGCAGGTGCAGGGAACGATTCCCGTGGAGCTCTCCGTCTTCGATCTGTCGGGAAGGATTGTAACCGCTTCCGGTTACGCCGACTGGTCAGGTGAACCTCTCTCGATACAGTGCACCTCCATGCCTTCGGGCATCTACATGGTACGAATCTCTTCCGGGCAGAACAGCTGGACAGGCAGGATGACGGTTCTGAGGTGAACCGGAAAGGGGGAGGTATTGCCTCACCTTTTTTATTTTGTATTGGAACCCCTTCGAGGAGTGGATAGGAAATCTGAATAGCCTGACAAGTATACCAGACTGAGTTTAATGTAATCTATTAACTCTCTCATGCGATTCGTGATGGGCTGATCCGCAGTAAGAGTTGGGGAAGGGATCCTTCACCCCCTCATTAAACGGATGCAGGCAGGTTTCCTCAATTCAGTATATTATGAGCATTCTTCTGCATGATATCGAAGGCTTGAGGCTTCGTTTAATGGGAATGCAAGATTATACGCATGTACAAACCTGATCCGAGTTTATATTGGCAAGCATCATCAGGTTGTCCCGAATGCTGAACACACGTTCGTCCAACAGGATCCATGCACTTACTATCGATGTGGAGGATTGGCACACCGGAATACCAGTTGATGAAATGTCTGTAGATTGTTGTGAAAACAGACTTCGTGGACAGATGGATGTGCTATTGCAGCTGCTGGATGAGAGTGGAGCAAAAGGAACCTTTTTCTGGCTGGGTGAACTTGCGGAGAAATACCCGGATCTTGTCAGGACCGTGTTGGAGAATGGACACAGGATAGGATGCCACGGCTGGTTCCACAACTTCGTCAATAGAATTGCCCCCGGAGTTCTGAGAAGGGATCTGTCCAACACAAAGAACCTTCTTCAGGACATTACTGGTTCTGATGTGTTCTCACACCGTGCCCCCTATTTCTCGATATCTATGGACTCATTGTGGATTCTCGACTTGCTGGTGGATCTGGGATTCCGAATTGACTCCAGCATCTTCCCCGTCAGAAACTGGCGATATGGAATTCCGGGATTTCCAGATGAAATTCAGCAGGTTCTCACCAGAAAAGGCAGCCTCTGGTTAGCACCAATCTCTATCAGGAGAATCGCCAGAGTGTCGATCCCCGTGTCCGGCGGGGCATACTTTCGTATCTATCCTTACTCTTTCACTCGTTCAAACCTGAGATGGCTTGAGGACAGGGGACGATCTGGTGTGTTCTACATTCATCCATGGGAAATTGATCCAGGTCAGCCAAGGATCGATTTCGATCTCAGAGCAAAGCTAACACACTATGCAAACCTGTCATCATGCATTGGGAAGCTCAGAAGACTCCTGTCTGAATTCCAGTTTCAGCCATTGGAAGACATTGTTGAGCGCCTGCAGGAACAGAGGAAAACGTCAGGAGGCATTGGCAGTTCCGATAATCACCATCTATCCGTATCCCTGCACAAGAGGAATCACATTGGCACGGATTACTTGACTGGACGAAGGTGCAAGGCACAGGAAAAATGCTTGAAACAACTAGACATCACTGGAAAGGTGATCCTTGATATAGGCACACGAGATGGTGCTTTGCTTGAGAGGATCATGCAAAACCTGAATCCCAGAACTGTTATCGGGCTGGACGTTGATTCGAAATGCTTCAGTGTTATGAACAAAGATGATGACGTTCTTTTGCTTCAGGCCAACACCGAGTCAATACCACTCGCTCACAATAGCGTAGATGTGGTGACCTGCACGTCAACCTACAAGCATGTCTGGGATGTTCGTGCGATGCTGACAGAGTGTTCCAGGACATTGAAACCCGGAGGTTTCCTTTCTCTTGTTGAAGTGACGCCGTTCGGAATACTAGTGGGCTCGCTATCAGGGCGTTTCTTGCAAGGAACGGTACACAGGAGTAGCAATATTTCCAACCTGTGTAAAGAGTTGGCTGAATCTGGATTCGATGTAATCGAGAAAAGGAAATTTGCTGTACCCTTCAAAGCACCAGGGTTGAGAAGGATAGAGGGATTCATGAACGGAATCGGCCTCGGAAGGCTGATGTTCTATCAGTCGATACTAGGGAAGGTCGTAACACCGCCATTTCACAGCACTTCAGACAGCACATGATTTGCATGTCGATAGCACTTGGTGTCCGGTTGAATCGTTTCTACAACAACCGCAATGGTCAGATGATGGAAATCCTGGGATCAAAGGTCTTCAACATCCCCCGGGACGCTGAAGGCCGACATGTCAAAGCTGGCTGCCCCTCTTCCTTTCGAATCGATGCTACATGATCAGGTTGGCAGTAGCATCCTCGACCGGCTCGAAGAGCTGGCACTCCAGGCCCGGCACGTTCAGGAAGAGGAATTCCTCCACCCTCCCCGCGAAATCAAGCCTGTTAGCCTCGATGGCGAATCCGTGACCTTCGTTATCGTATACCACGTAGAGAACCTCGATACCGATTTCCCTGAGGGCATTCACCATCTGATCTGATTCAGCCTGGACGACTCTTGGGTCGTTCCTGCCCTGAACCACGAACAACGGCACATGGATATTCTCGACGTAGTTGAGAGGTGAGCGGTCCTCGAGCATCTCCCGGTCATCGGTCAGGCTGCCGATGCGGACGTCCATCATGGCACTCATGGGCTTCCAGTAGGGCGGGACGGTTTCGAGGAACGTAACAAGGTTCGAGGGGCCGAAGTAATCGACACCGGCACGGTAGAGATCCGGTGTGAACGTCAGCCCCGCAAGCACGGCGTAACCGCCGTAGGAGCCTCCGAGGATGACGACTCTCTGCGGGTCGGCAATGCCCTCTTCAATGGCCCAGTTGACCGCGTCGGTGAGATCGTCCTGCATCGCGGCGCCCCACTCCATGTTCCCGGCGTTCAGGAATTCCTTGCCGAAACCGCTGGAGGCCCTGAAGTTGACCTGTAGCACAGCAAAACCTCGGTTGGCAAAGAGCTGCACGAACGGCTCGTAACCGTAGTAATCCCTGGCCCACGGACCCCCGTGAACGTAGAGGAGAAGCGGCAGAGGTTCATCTCCGGCACCGATTGGAACGGTCAGATAGCAGGGAAGTGTCAAACCGTCCCTTGCTTCTATGAGCAGGGGCTGCATGTCTGCAAGAACCACGTCCTCGAGAGCGGGAATGGCGGTAAAGAGGAATGTCATTTCACCGCTGGATCTGTCGTAGATGTAGTACGTGGCGGGATTCTGGACGGAGAAGTAGGCAACTATCCATGTTTTGTCCGAGTTGTCACTGGAGGTCACTGCGAAATCACCCTGGTGGTAACCCGACAGGAATTCGTAATCGTACGCAATCGAATCGTCCAGGACCTTTACGTTTCTCCTCAGGTAGTGAAAGCTGACGGCCCGGGGCTCTCCGGTGAACGGATCGAACGAGACACCGCCGATATCGGCCAGAGTGTCACCCGTGATCCAGGTAATTTCACCGGTGAGAAGGTCCTGATGGAAGAGCTGGGTCGTGTTCGACTCGAGGTTGGACGTGTAGTAAATGCCCGTCCCGTCCTCGCTGAACCTTTTTGGCTCAACCGAATCCTCGGTGCTGAATGTAACGAGCATGTCCCATTCCGAACCGGGGCTCCTGCGGACGAAGAACGTTATGTCACCGTTCTCCGGATCGATTGTGGCATAGCCACGGATCGCCAGATCCTCATCGGTCATGTATCCGAGCACCATGTGACCTTCGGCCGTCTGTCCCGGGTTCTCCTGGAGCAGAGTGAGCTCGCTCGTGGTGAGATCAACCGAGTAGACATCGAAGAACATGGGATCGTTCAGGTTCATCTCCAGGATCACCATGTCCGGCTGATCCCTGTCGGTGGCGCTGACGTATGCCTTCACTCCCTCGAACGGTGTGAGATCAGTTACTTCACCGGATGCGACATCGATGAGGTAGACATGGGTATCTTCCTCACCTGCTTCATCCTGCATGTAGAGGATCTGATGACCGTTCTCAGCCCAGAAGTAGTCGTAGATCCCCCTGTTGTCATCGAAAGTCAGCTGTCTGGCGTCACTGCCGTCTCTGTTCATCACCCAGATGTTGAGGACATCGCCTGCCGGGGCGATGTAGGCAACCCTGCTGCCGTCGGGAGAGAGCTGAGGTCTCATGTTCTCGGGATTTCCGAACAGGACATCCCTTGGAATGAGCTGATCTGCCCCTTCCGACTGAACGTGCTCTATCTCTTCAATAGCTTCCGGCTGAGCAGAGGGTCCGCACGATGGAGCCAAAAGCATGAAAAACAGTGTC
Source organism: uncultured bacterium (assembly GCA_965371785.1). Taxonomy (GTDB): domain Bacteria; phylum Fermentibacterota; class Fermentibacteria; order Fermentibacterales; family JCC-6; genus CBDUZS01. Next base: position 23,651 of record CBDUZS010000015.1, on the reverse strand, counting down.
GAGAGAACACATGCGGCAAACCTGCTGGACATACGCTTCCTTCCTGTATGATCTAACTTCTCGCGAGGTGTGGGGCGCCTCTTTTCCTGCGGGGTGTAATAATCTATCATACTCATTGCATGCAATTTCAGCCAGAAATCACACAGGAAAGGCTCTCATGACAGGCAAGATGTTCGACGACAGCGGCAGGCTTAAAATCCCCGAGATCAGGCACGATCTTCCGGCTCCGGAGAACCCGAAAATAGTCATCAACGCCGCTTACTGTCCAAAGGGACATGACCTGATTTCCGTGGATCACCTGGTCAGCGGAAGTCCGTCTCTTCTCATAAGATTTGAAGGGATCAGAAGCGGGAAGGGTCTAATCGCACTGTCAGCAATTCTGGGAGACAGCGCTTACCTTGCAGTGGAGGGAACACCCTACCCCGACGAGGTTCTCGACCTTTCATGCCCCCACTGCGGAACACCCCTGGACGTGCTGGCAGACTGCTTCTGTGCCGAAGGAGCCCTCACCGTAATGGCTTACCTCTACAAGAAGAAGGATCCGCATCAGGCAATCGCATTCTGCAACATCCTCTCCTGCCCGAGATCCGCCGTGATACGCTCCGGTGAGGTGGTCAGGTCTCTCTGAACGGAGATGCTGTAACATTTCCGGGTCTTTCCCGTCAATGCTCGAGTTCATTGAAGGTCATAATTCCGTTTCCCTGAGTCAGCCATAAAACAGCACCCCCGGTAATGCCGGGGGTGCTTCTGCCGCCGCAAGAGTGAGAAGGATCAGTTCATTACAGCAACGGGCGCATCGTGTGCAAGGGAGTAGTGGCCGCTTGTGATAACCAGTTCTCCCTCCGCAATATTCTCCAGTACCGCGACCAGCCCTCTGCCGAAGGAGCCCAGGGTCACGTATCTCCAATCCGCATGGTTGTCGAGCACGACGAAGACCATGTCCCTGTTGTCACGTATCAGAACCGCTTCCTGGGGAATCACCAGCTGGTCCGGATAGACCGCTGACACGATCTCCACTCTGGCAGTGGCGCCGGGACGCAGGTTCGTGAGCCGCGGGACATCTATTACTACGCTTCCGGCGCGCAGGCCCGGATCGATGGTGGGAGATACGGATCTTACATTTCCGACTATCGTCGTGTCGTTCAGAGAGGGTACGGTTACGTAGACCCTCTGGCCGGGAGCACATCTGGCAAGCTGTCTCTCATCGAGGTCGACCTCGACGTGCAGCTCGTTGGGATCGATGACAGTGCCCAATCTGGTGCCGGGGTATACCAGCATTCCCTCCCTGGCGTTGATCTCCGAAACCGTGCCGTTGAATCCAGCTGAGACCGCCGAGTTACGGTACTGGGTGTTCGCACGGGCAAGGGAAGCGCTGGCACCCTCGAGACCGGTCGTCTCTCTGAGCATCCTGCGCACGTCTTCAGTAAGGTCTCCTCTGTAGTTGTCACACTCGAACTCGTAGATGGCCAGGGCATTCCTATAGGAGCTGCTTGCGCTGGACAGGTTGGCGGCCTGTTCCCCTGACGCAATCCGGAAGATCACCTCTCCGTCGGAAACCATCTGCCCCTCGAACTGAGGCGCCAGAACGATCTCGCCCTGTATCTGTGCCGTCAGCTCCTGAGTTCTCGCGGAAACAACACGGCCTGTGGATTGGATGACTTCGAAGAGTGTATCGACCTGTGCCACTGAAGCCGTAACGGGTAACGGAGACGGTTCAAGGGTTTCCCTTTCCAGTTCCTCTTCCTCGCCGCATGCGCATAGCAGAGCGATGGAAATGAGAGGAACGATTACCAGCATATCCTTGAATTTCACTGTTTACTCCTCCTCTTGCGGGATGTAAGCTGAATCAGCGACGGCAGCGTAATCAGAACCAGCGGAGCGGATATAGTCAAACCGCACACGACGGTAAACGACAATGTTCCCCATAGATCGTTTGCGGATATCGGCCAGAGTACGAGTGGCAGGAGTCCTGCGATAGTTGTAAGGGTTGTCAATAGAATTGGTCTCAATCTCTCGGAAACGACAAGATCTACAGCTTCTTTAACCTGTATGCCGGTCTTTTTCTTCTTCTCGAAACTGTCTACCAGGAGAATGGAGTTGTTAACCGCAATTCCTACCAGGAAAACGCTCCCGACGTAGGCTTCCGGTGTGAAAACCTTGTCGAATAGCCAGAATCCGGTAACCACTCCGACCATAGCCATCGGAATCACAGCCAGAACGTACAGGGGTGCGGAGAAGGATTCGAACACTATCGCGGTAACTGCGAACACCGCTATTATGGCCAGGATCACAAGCAGGTTCATGTCCGTGTCGTCTTCCTGTCGGAGCCATCTCGGCATCCAGGTTGTATCCTCGTAGACCCTGAAGCCTGAAGGCAGAACGAGATTGTCGAGCAGTGTCATCCTGAACCTGGCTGCCATTCTCTCTGCGCCCATGAATGCATAGGCAATGGTTCTGACGTACTCGCCGTTGTCCCGCTCGATCGACCCCTGGACCGCCATCGTGTCGATGGAGACGACGTCACCAAGCCGCATTGTACCACCCGATGTGAGTATCCGGCTATCGAGTACATCTTCGAGTGTCGGATTGACCTCGCCTTCGAACCTGAAGTTGAGATCGATCGTCTCGTCTGCTATACGGACCTCTCCCCCGAAACCGCCGGACAGGTTGTATCTGAGGGCAAGGAGCACCTGAAAGGGATTGAGGCCCAGGTCGGCGAGTTCCTGTCGATCGAATACGACGGCAAGCTGCTGTCTGTTGAGTATTCGCATGTTCCAGCCGATGTTGACATCGCCTATTCTGGGATGTCTCTCGAGAGTTTCCCTGAGACCCTCGGCGATCCGTTTCAGACCCTCGTAATCGTATCCACGGAGTTCGACCTGCTGCATCATGCCTGCGCTGGTGGTACTCCTCCAGTAACCTTCCGGGCTTATACCCCCCACCCAGATGCTCTGGATTCCACCAATCGTGGTAGCGAGAGCAATTGCTTCTGCTTCAACCTGCAGGGCAATTCCACTCCTGAGAGCTTCGTCGGTGAACAGGCACCAGACGCTGGTCTGTTCTCCCCATACCTGGGTCCTCGTGGACTTAACACCCTCCCGGTTGGCCATCACCTGTTCGAACTGTATCGCCACGTTATCAACAATGTCCTGCGGTGTGCCGGGAGGGAATTGAACCCATGCTGTTACGGTCTCACGGGTGAAATCGAATCCCCAGTTCCGGCCTTTTTCAACTTTCTCGATGAACACCCACGTAGAGGCTCCAAGCAGCATTACGGTGAAGATGACCGGAATCAGAGGTTTGTGGTGAAGAGCGGAAACGCTTCTGGCAAGAGCCTGATCCCATTTTCTTGCTCTGAACCATCGTTTTGCTTTCCAGTGGCCGACAATCGAAGGAACCAGTGTCAGGCAGACAAGAAAGGAGGCAGAGAGGGTTGCGGCAATCGTGAAGGCGAACGGTCTGTAGTAGAGCTTCAGTACTCCCTCGCTTGCAAGGAGCGGAACGAAAGCCACCATGGTCGTCAGAATTCCGCCAAGAACGGGCATCGCAACGCTCTTTGCGCCCACCAGCGCGGATTCCATCGGAGTTTTTCCAAGTCTTCTCTGAAAGGCAATTGCCTCCACGACCACGACGGCACCATCGACCAGAAGACCGAATGCTATTGCCAGAGCACTGAGAGTGAGGACGTTGATGCTGTAGCCGGCCAGATAGACTGCCGTTACGGCAAGAGCGGCCGAAAAGATGATTGAGCTGAGGATGATCGGTGTCGTGAGTACGTTGGAATTGAGAAAGAGTAGAACCAGTGTTATAGCGACAAGCGCCAGGAGAGCTCTCCAGGAAAGTGCTCTGAGGTCCTCTGTTATGGCTTCGGTACCATCCTCAATGAGATCCAGCGTAACGGCTGAAGGAAGCTCTTCGGAAAGATTGTCGACCTCATCTTTAACTTTCGAGGCAACCCTGACGGCGTTGCTGGACGCAGAACGATCGATCTCGATGCTTATCTGATCGAGCCCGTTGTATCTGAATATGTAGGACCGGTTCTCGCTGAACCCCTGGGATATCCGTGATGAAATATCTGAGAGTGTTACGAACCTCTGCCCTCTTCTGGCAACGATCAGGTTGCCGAAATCGGATGGATTCTCGGGAACGGTGGACACCCTTATCACGGCTTCCAGACCGGTTGTGTCCACGGCAACCCCGACATTTCTGTCAACTATGCCGCTGATCACGGCATTAGCCACCTGTGTCCGCGTAAGATCGAGAGCCCTGAGCGCATCCATATCGATGTCGATAATGATCTCGTCCTTACCGAGCCCTTCCACCATGACCGAACTGACTCCGTCGATCCTCTCGAGCCTGGGGACGACTATTTCTTCAGCGATCTGCTTGAGTACTGACTCCTCGAGGCCCGAAATCGAATAGATCAGGAAGCCTTCACTCTCCATGTCCCTTGGAACACTCTGAGTTACGGTACTGGGGCTTACGGTGGTCGGGAGATCATTCTGCAGAAAGGAAATTCGCTCGGTCAGCTCCATGGACGCTACATCCATGTCGGTTCCCTTGGCAAACGAGACGGTTACCACGCTCTGCCCTGCCCTGGAGCTGGAAGATATTTCCTCGACACCCTCCACCAGCTTTGCTGCCTCTTCTATGGGTCGCGTAACCTGTTCACATACGGCCTCGGGGTCGGCCCCGTACCATGCTGTCGAAACGTTCAGTTTCGGGAGTGTCGTCTCGGGAGTTCCCTCGACTGGAATCCTGTCCAGGGACACGACCGCTAGAAGCATCAGCGCCGCGAACACGACAATAGTGCCCCTTGGCCGCTTCAGAACGGTTTCTATCATTTGCCCGCAACCGCCCTGTCGCTCTTTTCGTGCCGAGCAACGGTGAGACTTCTATAGAGAAGGGGAACGACAACCAGTGTGAGGGCTGTGGCGACTATTATCCCCGAAATGACTGATATTGCCAGAGGCTGCCTCAGGCTGGCGCCGGTACCGAAACCAATTGCCATTGGAAGAAGCCCCAGAACGGTTGTGACCGTGGTCATAATGACGGGTCTGAACCTGTCCTTCCCGGCCTGTATTATCGCTTCGTTCACTCCTAAGCCCTGCCGCCTCAACTGACCTATTCTCTCGACCAGCAGGATTCCATCGTTGACGACTATTCCGGACAGGATCACAAGACCGATACCCGAAAGCGCATTCCAGCTCTGACCGAAGAGCAACAGCCCGGTTACGACGCCAATAATTCCGAGAGGAACCGTGAACATGATGACAAACGGTTCCCTGAAGGACTCGAACTGAACAGCCAATAGTACGTAGACAAGACCGATCGCAAGGAATGCAGCCAGCAGAAGCCCGGAAACAGTGCGATCCATTTCCTCTATTTCAGAACCGGTATGGAGTTTCACGGGGACGCCTTCGAGAAGCGTGTCGGCAAGCGCGGTTATCTCCGAGGCAAGCCCTGCAAGGTTGCTGCCGCCTCCCTGAATGCTTATGGCGATGGCTCTGTTGCCCTGGTAATGCTCTATGAAACCGGGAGTCTGTCGTCTGATGGGTTCGAGCAGCCTGTCGAGGCTGACAAGACCCGCGGCCGTAGGCAGAGACCGTCTGAATATCTCGTCGATGGGAATTCCTTCTCCCTCTCCGGTGAGGAGCATTACGTCAACACGTTCATCCTGCCGGTAGAACGTCGTGGCCGGATAGCCCCGGGACAGACTCTCGAGGTAATCGGCAACATCGGCTGCGGAGATATCGAGGAGTTTCATGAGTTCCAGGTCGAGTCTCAGGAGGATCTCCGGTTTGCCGGGAAGGTACTCGACATCAGCGCTTTCCGCGTCCTCGAGTGATGTTTCGATTTCGGTTGACAGGAGTATCGCTGCTTCATGATCGATTTCGAGGTTCTCCCCCTCGAGGAATAGCGTGAAACCGCTTCCGCCTCCCAGTATCTCACCAAGGAGGGTTTCGCGTTTCTCGACCGTCATGGGGAAACTGAAGGTCGAGCCCCATCCGTTCCGGATCATTGGTGCAGCTTCGGCAGCGGATTCCGGGCTGTTATAGAAAACTGTCAGAAGAGCATCTACACCCTCTTCCGCTCGTACTCCAATCCTTGCTGAGACCCATTCGGCACCGGTACTGTCAGCAAGATCGCCCGCAATTTCGGACAGCTCCACGAGTTGCTGCATGGATGTGCCCTCGGGTGAGGAAAAGGTCATTTCGAGCTGGTTGACGGGTGTGGATGGCAGCAGCTGAACGGGCAGGAACGTAGCACCGGCAAAGGACAGGAGCGTAAGACCGAGGACACAACTCAGGATCAACTTCCTCCTGATGAGTATTCTCTCCATGAAATGGCCATAGCTCTTCTTCATCCTGGTGGTGACATCCTTGCCGACTTTCGCCTTCCTGATACCTGCCGTGAGGGCCGGAATGACCGTGACCGCGACCAGAAGACTTGCCAGGAGAGCAAAGCCTACGGCAAGCGCCTGGTCCTTGAAAAGCTGGCTGGTTATTCCCTCGAGGTAGACTACCGGGAAGAAGACTATGATCGTTGTGAGTGTACTGGCTACGATTGCTTTACCAACCTCACCCGTACCCGTTCTCGATGCCTGCCTGGCCTCCTCTCCCTGCTCGCGCCGTCGATAGATTGCCTCGAGAACCACAACGGCGTTATCCACGAGCAGGCCCGTTCCCAGAGCAAGGCCTCCCAGTGACATGATGTTCACCGTAACACCTGTCAGATAGAGGAAAAAGAGGGCAAGAGCGATGCTGAGAGGAAGAGACAGGCCCAGGATGAGGGGGCTCCTCCAGTCACGAAGGAAGAAGAAAAGAATTCCGAAGGCCAGAAGACCACCCAGAACGAGAGCTTCTATTACTCCGTTCACCGACTCGCTGATGAATTCCGCATCGTTCTGAATTACCTGAAGGGTCATTCCGGGATGTGCCTGATTCAGCTCTTCGAGGATGTGCTCGACATCGGCAGCGACATCGACTGTGTTTGACTCAGCCATTTTCCTGACACGTAAAATGATACAGCGATCTCCATTAAAGCTGGCCCACTCGGTTGGAGGTTTCTCGGTGAGGTAGACCTCGGCTACATCACCGAGGAGCATAGGAGTCTGCCCCCGGAAGCCAATTACAGTGCTCTCCACATCCTCCAGGCTGGTGAACTCTCCCTCGAGGGAGAGGAAGAACTCCTTCTGGCCATCTCGGACCAATCCGCCGGGCATGGTCGCGTTTGCTCCTACCAGAGCGTTTGCAATCGTTCGCGGGTCGAGCTCGAGTTCTTCTATCACACCATCGCGAAGTCTCACGTAAACCGCCGGCTCGGCTCCTCCGTCAATCTCACATGCAGCGACTCCATTGGCCTGATTTATTCGAGTGGTAATGACGCGCCTGGCGAAATCGGTTATCTCGGTCCAGTCACCTTCCATGGTCATGAGGATCTCCATGAAAGGGCGTCTGGAGGGGTCGTAGTCGACGAGAGTCGGCCTTCCGGCCTGATCCGGGAGTGACCAGCTGGCTACGTCCAGCTTCTCACGCACTTCAAGCCTTGTGAAATCCATCCTGATGCCCCAGTCGAACTCGAGCGTTATCCTGCTTCGATCACCGTAAGACCGTGAAGTGTAGGATCTCAACCCGCGAACACCGGCAAGTGCATTCTCCAGTGGGTCTGTCACAAGTCTCTCGACCTCGTAGGGGCTGGATGAGGGGTAGGTCGTCTCTATTGTAAGGCGGGGATACTCGACGGATGGAAGCAGATCCACAGGCATCTGCATAACTGCGATGGCACCAAGAACGGCGGCAACCACTGCCAGAACGGTTACGGCCACCGGACGGGCAACGGCAATATTTGTGAGTTTCACGGGAAGGGGCTCCCCTCAGATCAGTTCGTCAAAATGATTCGGGTCACACCGTATTAGACGTTCATATATCTCTAAAGGTAACAAATTATGCGGGGAGAAAGCAAAGATGCAACATACTGTGTTGATTGTCAAATAATTACGTGATTAACTCGCAACATAGTGGATTGCTGTCACGTGTGCGCATTATCCGGTCCTCGAAGAAGTTTCAGATATCTCTCAGCCGCTTCTGAATCCGGTCCACGCGGTGTATGCTGCCATGCACAGCCCGAGAATCACGGCAACCCAGACCGCCCAGGAGCTGCCATCACCCAGTGTGCCTATCAATACAAATATTCCGGCGAAAATGCCGAAGAAGACATCGAAAACGGTAGCCTTGACCCACTTACCCACCGGGGCTTCACCGGAGACCACTTCACCCGAATGACCATCGATCAGGATGCGGTAGGTCTTTTCGCCGTAGTAGTAGACCAGTTCCCACATGGGGAGGTAGACGAGATCCACACCGATGACATCGATGGTCGTGTCGCAGTCGGTTATCTTCGTAGCCATGCCGTTGGCCTTCTCGGCATGATGCTGCGTTATCCGGTCTCGAGCCTGGCGTTCAGCCCTCTCCTGCACGATCTGGCCGTTCAACATCCCTTCGATCAGATTGGCTTCCCTTACCTTCTCGATCGAGAACGCTTCCTTCCCTGCAAGCAGGTCACGGTTGGGCGCTTTGCCGGAGCCGCCTACCCTGAGGACGAATTTCCCCCAGTCGGGAAAGATGCACTGCTTCCCGGGCTGCAGATTCGTTATTCCCCAGAATTCCTCCCGGTTCTCGCGGGAGTATACGGGCCAGGTGTACTCTTCGGAGAAGTTGCCCTGGGCAGGCTCCCAGTACTCCTCCGTTTTCTTTTTGTCAACTGTTCCCGTCGATCTGCTCTTCTTGTTCATCCCCCGCCAGTAGGTCGTTCCCCTGCAGTTGACGATCCAGTAGGGCAGAACGAGTCCTTTCACTTCCTGGAGCCTGGCTCTCCCAGTCAGATCACCAGCTTTGAAAAACCCTTTGCCCAGCCAGCTCATGGCGGCGCTTATCGCACCGTCGCGGCCTATCTCGGGCCGTAGGAGGAAGTGCGAATCGATCCTTACGATGTTGTTGTAACCGGCAAGCATAGTGGTCGTTCCGCAGTATACGCACGTAATGACAGCTTCACCTTCGGCGTATTCCAGCGGAGCCCCGCAGTTGTCGCAGCTTATCTCCTTTATCCGGGGAGGAGGGGTACTCTCCGAGGGGGAATCTTCCTGCGGGGGAACGGCATTCTCTGGAATTGATCCGGGAAGACCACTCTCTTCTTCCGTTGCCGGATCCTCGGGGACCCGACTGCCGTCTGGTTCCTGCATTACTTATTCCTTCTCTAGGCAAGTGCCTTGTGACGTGAAAGTATACTTCTATCAACCTAACATTTATACTATACGCCGACATCGTGATCAAATGCTTGCGACGGACTGCCCGAGGGGGTGTTATCCTGTTAGCAGCAATGTTGCTGACGTATGTACTCACTGCGTCTACCGAGCCTCAGAGCTACCATCTTTACATGGAACAGCAATACATCGATCAGCTGTGGGAGGACCCGACGAGTGGAGAGTCCTTTCCCGGATGGTTCGAGAGTTCCGCTGGTGCCTGCAGCTGTATGGCCGGTTTCAGAGGATCCACATCCGTCTGGTTTCCCAAGAAGAGCTGGAGGATTGAAGTAGCGGATCAGGATGTTTTCGGCTGTTCGCATTTCCTTATCGATGCACAGTACAGGGATCTCTCCATGATGCGCAACGTGCTCGGCCTTAAGCTCACTGAGATTCTCGGCATGCCTGTACCGCAGACCGAATACGTGACCCTTTCGATTAACGAAGAGTCTCCGGGGCTGTACGTCCGAGTGGAACGGATCGACGGATTCTTTCTCGACAGAACTGGAATGCAATGGGGTCCTGCTTTCAAATCAGTCGATTCAATAGGCAGATTCGCATGGTTCTACTCGGACACAACAGGTACTGCAGGTTTCGAACCCTTGATGGACAGCCAGCCCTGTCTGAGCGAACTCCACGAGCTGATAGACCTGGTGAATACGGGGGCTCCCCTGCCGCTGTACATCGATCAATTCCTTGCGTACTGGGCGGTTTCCTACGCAATCTACGACACCGATGCGCTCATCAAGAACTTCTTTCTGCTGAAAGAGGGCGGCGATTACTGGAACATCATCCCATGGGACAGGGACGCCATCTTCGGCAACAGCTGGGAAGGTGAATACAACCCGGAATGGGTGTCGCAGACCAGTCTCTACCCATTTGACATATCTGCTCTCACTCACAGGCTTCTGGAGGATGAAGCGGGAAGAGCAGATTTCGCGGGTTACCTCAACGAGGTCGCGGATCTGATGGAATATGAGCTTCCGGGAATGATCGATTCGCTCAGAACTCTCCTTACTCCGTACATCGAAGCGGATCCTCTGTGGCAGGGTGACGTGAGTGATTTTGTTGAAACCTGCGATGTCCTGATTGCGGATCTCCCGCAGAGAGCGGCAACGGTTCGGGCTGCTGCATGGAATTTTCTCCCGGTCGGGGTTATGGACATTTCCTTCGAAATGGGCATCGGATCAGCCAGGGGAAACAGTATCGAAGTACTCGTGACCACTTCGGCAGAAGCTTACCGTGTAGTCCTCGCATGCGCGTTCGGCAACGGAACGATGCAGTACAGGAACATGACCTCTTCGGCAGGCGGAATCGAATGGGAAGCGGCTGTATTCCTCCCTGACAGCCAGTACGCAGCGTTCTTCACAGCGGGCACTCAAAGCATCTCCGGAGGAAGCCCCGCATCCGCATGGTTCTATTTTCCGGCGTACGGTATCTGCGATTTCGGGAACAGACCCACCGCAACTCCCGTGGTGAGAAGGAGCCTGGCGCTTCTTGATCCTGGAGTTCTCGAGCCTCTTACTCCAGTCTATTACGGTCCATCTCTATGGTCTCTTCCGATCATCAATTCTTCCGGTAGCCAGCAGGACTTGTCATTCTGCTGCTTTCTGCTTGAAAGCGGTCGTCTTTTCCTGCCCGAATCCACACTGATCTCACCGGGAGAAACATTCTATCTCACCTGCAACAGCGAGCTTCTCGGTTATCAGTGCCCCGGCGGGCAAATTTTCGGAAACATCTCAGAGGATCTGGTCGAGGGAAAATTCCTTACGCTCCTCGATCCATCCTGGCACGAGCTGGAGAACTGGGTTCTCGGCGAATGCGATACGGTCCCCGAAGCAGATCACCCCATAGTAAGCGAAGTCTGCTGTTCGAGTCCGGGGGGGGACTGGATCGAGCTGTACAACCCATCCGCCTCGGAGCTGGATCTGACGGGTTACTACCTGCTCGATGGGGAGTTCAACTACTCTCCGCTGATGCCAGGAACGTTCATCGGACCGGGTGGATTCCTGATCGTATGCCGGGACGGAGTGTCTTTTTCCGAGGAAAATCCTGGCGTATCCAGCTACGTAGAAGCACTCGACTTCGGCCTGAGCAGCGATATCGATGGGATAACACTGGTAAGCAACACCGGGCTTACCGTACAGGTTATGATGTGGTCTCCCTGTGAAGGATGGCCCTTTGAAGACAACTCCGTCATTGCACTGAGGTTACCCGGGGCTCCATGTGGTGCACCATCGAGCTGGGTTGCTAATCCTCTGCCCGGTTCACCTGGAGCGCCGAATCCGGGCTGGCCTTTTACTGGAGGTCTGTCACACATGAACCCGGTATATCCGAATCCTACAGAAGGCGGGATCAGTTTCGGCTACGATTTGCTGGGGCTCCCTGCGGAGGTCCTGCTCTACGATATTAGCGGCAGACTGATCAGCCGTCTGGGTTTTCTCGAAAGTGCCGAGGGAGTCTTCTCGAGTGAGTTTCCAGAGGGTATGGAACCAGGGGTGTACTTTGCGGTTATACTCAGCAGGAATTCAATGGTCTCCAGAAAGGTGATTCTTCTCCGATGACTGGCCTGTCTTTTCTCGTACTGATATTCACTTCGGTGATCTCATCCGCTCCTGCTTCGGTAGCCGATGACTGTACGTCAGCCCTTATCAGTCCGTACGAGATCGGTACGGTCAATGAGGAGGAAGAGATCGATCCCATTGAAAGAATCGCGCAAAGTTTCAGGAAGGATCCCGATGACAACGGATTCTCCCTCCCTTTCGATCTGGACATACTCTTCCCGTTTTCTTCTCTTCTGGACAACCTTCCCGATAACCTCAGGCTGGACATCGGGTTGAGACGTATCGGTATAGGCTGTAATTTCTGAACCGCACGATTCCCGGGGGTAATTATGCAGCGGGTAATTGCATTTCTCCTTGTTGCAAGTACAGCGATGGCAGACATCGATGTAGAAAACTCTGGCGCAGATGTTTTCCTTCTTTCGGGAAATGTATACACGAGATACACCGTCTTCGGACAACGAGGTATCATCCCGGACGAATCCTTTTCCATCAGACGGGCAGGTCTTACGGCTGATGTCAGGCTGAGTGACAACCTCGAAGCGCAAATCCAGATAGAGACCAGACCGACGGAATTCTACCTGAAGGACTGCTTTCTCGACTGGGCTCCTGCAGACTGGGTTGGAATAAAGGCAGGTCAGTTCAAGAAACCATTCTGCCTCAACACCCTCACGAACAGCTGGGACCTGATGACCATGGATCACTCCCTTGCTCACTGGACCGTGCTCGATCTGCATTACGGCGGCAGGGATCCGGGTCTGGAAATGACCTTTTCGGAGCCTTCCGGTCACGTCGAGTTCACCGTGGGAATCTTCAACGGTGCTGGTTTCGGCGAAGAGAAAGACAACAAGGAGAATCAGTACGTTGCCAGATGTATCCTGTCTCTTCCGTACGGAATAGAGTTCGGCGGGGGGTTTACTTCTCTCAGGCTGGGGGAAGCAGACCCCGACGTTCCATCGGGTTACACGAGCTCACCTCCTCAGAGGTGTATCGGTGCAGACGTATCGTTCGAGAACGAAGTCCTGACCGACCTGGATATCAGAATCGCTGCGGAATACGTTACAGGTGCCAACTGGCTGCTTGCAGACGTGATAGAGGAAGAGGAAGCTCCGGACTTCGAGAGCATCTGGGCCTCATGTGGAGGTATGTTCAGACTGAGAAACGTACCCGGAATCAGATCACTGGAGGCAAATGTCGGGTTCGAGCTCCTGCGCCCGGATGACACGGGAGCAGAAGAGCAGATAATCTCCCCGGTGCTGGGAGTCTGGTTCAGCCGCACAGTCAGGCTGAGACTCGGCGCACAGAGTCATTCCTTCCGGCAGATGTTCGCTATGGAAGGTTATACCGATTACATCGTGGAGGCTGCGGTGAGTTTCTGATGAGTGAAGAAATACCGAAGCTTCATTTTCACAGGTTCGAGTTCAAGTACATCGTTTCGGGTGAGGTGCTCGCCAGAATAGAGAGGGAGCTGTCCCTGCGAATGGAGCGGGACCGTCATTCCGGAGAAGACGGCAGCTACTTCATCCGCAGTATTTACTTCGATACGGACGCCTTCGCATGGCACGCGGAGAAGAAGGCCGGTCTCTTCAAGAGGTACAAGTACCGGCTCAGAACTTATCGCGATGGGCAGCATTACTCCGATCCTATTTTTCTCGAACTCAAGGGCAGATCGGATGTTCTCGTCTACAAGCACAGACAGGTTCTCGATTCGAGCAACCTGGAGGCTCTGCTCTCTACTGGGATGGGAACCCTCTGTACTGCAATAGCCGAATCGAACAGAGAGAACAGGGTTGGTCAGAGGTTCGTTTTCGACGTATTCAGGATGCGGCTCTCACCAAGTGTAGTGGTCGATTACAACAGAACCGCTTTCGAGAATCATGCCAATCCGGACTTCAGAGCCACACTGGACAGGCATGTGTTCGCATACCGAGCCGGAAGCAATGGTCTTCCGGAGGGACACCCGTTTCAAATAACACCGGACTTTGCCGTGCTCGAGATCAAATTCAGGTACCATCTTCCAGCATGGTTCCATCGTCTTATTCAGGAATGCGAACTATGGCGAAGGTCGTTTTCCAAATTCGAGCGTGCCACCGAAGCCGCATACATGAACAATCCCGCGGCCAGGCTTAACAGATTGCTGGAGAGGAGAATGGCTTGTCTTCTCTGACCGACTGGATCTCTACAACTTCTGAAGCTCTTGGCAACAGCCCGGGCTCAATAATCCTTAACCTCTTTCTCTCACTTGCCTGCGGGCTGGTCATAGGCTGGGTTTACAGAAGAACTCACAGGGGGCTGTCGTACTCACAGTCCTTCGTCCTCACTCTCGTTCTCATGTCCATTACCGTTGCGGCGGTGATGATGGTAATCGGGAGTAACCTGGCCAGAGCTTTCGCTCTCGTCGGTGCCCTGACCATCGTCAGATTCCGGACCGTCGTTAAGGACACACGGGACACAGCCTTCATCTTCTTCTCCCTCACCGAGGGGATAGCATCGGGCACAGGCAACTGGCTTCTGGCAGCGATTTCAACGGTCTTCATCTCCGTGGTCGCTCTGGTCATGGCCAGAACCAACTACGGCAGCATCAGAAGAACGGAATTCATCCTGCGGTTCAGATACAGCAGATCGGTCGGTGGAGAGGATGATTACGTACACACGATCAACGACAGAGCCAGATCCAGTACCCTGATCCATATCGAACCGTCTGACGAAGGCAGGTATCTCACCCTCACTTACGACCTGGTCCTCGGACCGGGTGTAAAAGCAAGTGACCTGATCTCGGCACTGCAGGATGTTCCGGGAGTAGACAGGATACACATGGTCTCCTCATCGAACGACGTGGACTACTGAGTATCCCTTACCGGATCATTGCCGGAATGGATGAGCAGCCATGCAGATCCTAGCTGCTATCGCTCTTCTGATTGCCGGACAGGGAGAACTATTCCAGTACGACCTGGAGATAGATCCGGCATACCTGGAAGAGCTCTACTCGAATCCATGGTCTGGAACGAGCTACCCGGCCGTGATGACATGCCTGCAGGGTGAGACACCCTGTATGGTTCGGTTCAGAGGAAACACATCGCTCGAGCTGCCTAAGAAGAACTGGCTTCTCGAACTCGACGATCCCTATCTGATCGGAAGATCGAGACTTCTCCTCGATGCCCATTACCGCGACAAGAGCTTGATGCGCAACTGCATGGGAATGATGGTGACAGAGCTTCTCGGCTACCCCTCTTCACAGACCAGGCACGTTCGTTTCTCGGTGAACGGGGAGTATTACGGTGTGTACCTCGAAACCGAGAGGATAGACACGGACTTCCTGAACAGAGTGGGGCTGGAGGATGGAGCCCTCTTCAAGGGAGCCGAACACACTGCAAGATTCTGCTGGATGCCTTCGGGACACTGGCAGGATTCGGGTTTCGAGCCACGCCTCGACAGCGATCCTTTCCTCAGAGACGTCATCGGTCTCATCGACAGGGTGAATTCGGAAGACCGGCTGCCGGAACTCGACGAGGATATGTTTCTCGCATACTATGCCGTAACCCTGGCGATAATGGACCTGGACTCTCCCTCGAAGAACTTCTACCTTTACATGGCCTCCTCAGACGAGGCCTGGCGTATCTTTCCATGGGACAGGGATGCCTCTTTCGGCAACGACTGGATGGGGAACTACAACCCCGAGATAGTCTCTGCAGCATCCTACAATCTGCTGATGAAAACCTCTCTCTTCCCAAGGCTTCTCGAATCCGAAGTGAACCGGTCTTTTTACGGTTCATGTCTCGATTCCGTCGCGGTTCTGATGGCCACACTGCTGCCCGGAAAACTGGATTCGATCTACAACGCGATCAGGAGTGATGTCTATCTCGACCCATTCCTTCAGGGTACCTCGGGTGATTTCGACCAGGCTTACACCGAACTCCGTCAGTTCCTCCTGGACAGACCACAAGTCATCCAGTCGCTCGGAGATCTGTACGAACCTGTGAACGTGGTCTCTCTCATCATCGAACCGGTTTACATCGAGCCATCGACCGATTCGGTAAGGGTAACCCTCGAGGTCGGCACATCACTTGTTTCATCCCTCCTTCAGTACTCGATCGATTCGGGAGAAGTACAGGAAAGAGAAATGATTCTGGTTCCGGGATCCGGTGGGTGTCAGTGGATAGGAGTTCTGCCCGCTGACAGTATCCTGTCCAGTGTATGTTTCACTCTGAAGATGCGCTCTGCCGCATCCGGCCCGTCAGAAATATTCTTCTACTATCCGTTGTATGGTTACGTCAATTATCCGGCCAGTCCATTGGCTTATCCCGGAGCGGTAAGAGCACAGGGCGTTTTCTCCCCGGGCACTCTGGAAGTACTTGCACCACTTAGATACGGTGCAGGTCTCTGGACGATTCCTATTCTCAACCTCAACCAGTCAGCTCAGGATCTCTCATTTTGTTCGGTAGCAATGGGAGATCCCCCGGGCAGGATGTTCTTTCCCGGCTCCACGATTGTGCAGCCCGGGGATACTCTCTTCATCTCCTGCAATGCAAGGAACCTGGCAGTCGATTTTCCATCACGTGACTGTTTTGGTGATTGTGCAATACAAACGCCTTCAGACTCCAGATTAGTCCTTTTCGATCCTTCCTGGAATATCGTGCTCGTGACCGAAGTTCCTGAGGAAGACAGCACAGGTCTTGAACCGGTAACGCCTCTCGTAAGCGAGATCTGCTACGACAGCCCTCCGTCACTGGATTCCGGGGACTGGCTGGAGCTTTACAATTCGTACGGTGTTCCAATCGACCTCGGTGGCTTCTTACTCCTGGACGGCAACAGCAACATGTCTCTTATCCCCTGGGGTACTTCGCTCGAACCTGCAGAGGCAATAGTGATTGCACACGATCCGGATCGCTTTGCCTTGGTAAATCCCGGTGTAAGCGTTCCGGTTGTTCTCGGTTTTGGTCTCCCCGGTGGAGGAAGCGTTCTCACCCTTCTGGACAGAACCGGTGAACCCGTCTTCGTTCTGGAATACGATGATGATCCTCCATGGCCGGATGCGTCCAACAGAATCCTCAGTCTGCTGTCTCCCAATCTTCCAATCGAGTTCCCATCCAGCTGGGAAGCGGTTGATGCTCCAGGCTCCCCGGGAAGCGTCAATCCCTCCTGGTCCCTTTACGGTGGTGCATCAGTGTTCATCTCCAAGCTGTGGCCAAATCCCGCCAGCTCGGTGATCTCTTTCGAGTACGCATGCAACGGAACAAACCTGACCGCTTCGATCTTCGACCTCACGGGGCGGATCGTTCAGACGGTCGAGTCCCTCCCACCGATCAATTCGGTATCCGCGCTGACTCTGAGTGAATCGCTTGCTTCGGGTATCTATTTCCTTGTTCTCGAATCGGCGGGGAATATATCCGTAAGAAGGTTCGTATGTCTGCGCTGATTCTTGCTCTCCTGGTAGGAAGTCTCTGGCCGGACAGTGTCGTAACTCTGGACCTCTCTTTCGACGTGCCGGAATGGGAATATGCCTGCGAACATTGCTACGAGGATATCTGGCTGAACGGCGTTCTGGAATGCGGAGAGGAGTCGTTCCAGGTATTCTTCCGGATAAGGGGTCAGACCAGCAGGGAATACCCGAAGAAATCCATCAAAGTCGAACTGCTCGACGGAGAACTCTTCGGATACTCCGAGCTCAATCTGAATGCAGAGTTCCTGGACAGATCAAGGATACGGGAATGTCTGAGTTATGAGTTCCACCGGGTACTGGGTCTGTGCGTTCCGGAGACAGGCCTCATCGAGCTTCGATTCAATGGAGAGACTCAGGGGCCCTACCTCTTCGTGCAGGATGTGGACGAAGACTTTGCACAGACTACGATTCTCCCCGATGAAGCAGTGATTTACAAGTGCAGAATGCCTGGTTCATCTCTCGATCAGACACTCAGCTTTTCGGGCTACCGGAAAAAGACCTGGCAGAATGAACCGTGGGATGATCTCGAACTCCTGATCGCCTGGCTCATAAACTCACCTGACAGCATGTACGCAGCGGACCTGGACAACAGGCTGCACCTGGATCAACTGTGTACTCTCGTGGCGGCAAACGTCTTCATCGGTCACGGCAGCACCTACTACCACAACTACCATGTAGTACTGGACTCTCCCGGTCTTACGGGCAGGTGGAGGCTGATAACCTGGGATATGGACAAGACATGGGGGATCAGCTACGGTCCGGATTTCCCCTACTACTTCTCCTCCAATGGCCGAAATCACCCGAACACTATCCTCTGGCGCAGCTGGTGTCTTCCAGTGTTCAGGAACCTGTTCCTGGATCGGATTACGTCTCTCTCGGATGACTTCGAGGAATTTGCATCGAACGGAATCATCGATTCGCTCGAGCTGATAGCAGAGCCTTTAGTTGAAGTAGATCCTTTCAGGAATTTCACCATGGAGGAATTCACAGAGGAAGTGAACATCCTCCGGAGCTGGCCATCCGTCAGGATATCCTTTCTCACACAGATGTTGAACTGGCCTCTTCCCTTCAGGCTCATCCCTGGTGAATGGATCGGGAGCGACCTGCTTTTCTCCTGGACCAATGCGGGACCCGGATGTCTCTACATGCTCCAGATCTCTACCGATTCGATATTCGAAACCCCTTCTGCAACCGTGTTCGAAACCACGACAATGGACACCTGTTTCGTACTGCAGAACTGGTCCCCTCCCGTACCGCCTGCTGACCTTTACTGGACCGTTTTCACATCGAATTCCTTCAAGACCGAGAAGGCTCTGAACTGGTTCCTGCCTTACGAGCCCCCGGTCGGATACTCGCGTACGGGACAGGTCGTGATCAACGAGATCTGCTACGCAGCGTCCACTGAGTACCCCTCTGGCGACTGGGTCGAACTGGTCAACACCGGCTCTGATACCCTGAGCCTCGAGGGATGGAGTCTGCGTGACGGCAACAACAGCAACCTTCACACCATTGGGATGCAGAATCTCCCACCTGGAGATTTCATCGTCATCTACGCTGATTCACTTCTCTTCCAGACACTGTATCCGGTCTGTTTTACCGATGATGACGGTTTCGATTTCGGCCTGTCGGCACAGGGAGACGTTGTCAGGCTCTACGACCTGTCTGGAAGACTGATCGACCGAGTCGACTACCTGCCCGTTGAACCATGGCCGCCAATGGATCTGGATGGGTTCACCCTCGCGCTGCTCGATCCGGACCTGGATAACTCGCTCCCAGAATCGTGGACATCATGCCCTGATGGCGGAACACCGGGTATTTCGAATGACAGCCTGTACGGCTGGACCTCAACCGTCTACCTTAGCACGGGCCACGCATATCCGTCACCATGCTCGGGCTCGTTCAGTGTGAAATTGACTGTACTCGAGGAGGGGGAATCCGAGATAGGTCTCTACGATCTGGCGGGAAGGCTTGTAACCGGGCTGCAGGAAATGATCCTCACCAGTGGAACGCAGGTTCTCGAGATTGAGACGAATATGCTTCCTTCCGGGCTCTACTTCCTCAGCGTATTGTATAGAGGAGTAAGGGTGTCCGTTCCCGTGACCGTATTGGAGAGCCCGTGAAAAGATTCCTGTCACTGATGCTTCTCCTCGCTTCCCTGCCTGCGCTGGCGATCACGGTTTTCGTTTCGCCGGGTGATGCATTCCGTGACAGCCTGGCTCTTCTCGGCTCGGGCGATACGCTCTACATGATGCCTGGAACCTACAGCATCCCCGATACGCTTCCGCTGCTGCACGTCCACTCATGGCAGGATGGTATCGTGATAACGGGAGACTCGACCGATCGACCTCTTCTGGACGGCCTCGATTACGCAAGACCTGTGGTGTACATGGAAGGACCGCACACTGCTGCAACGGTCATCGAGTATCTCTCTCTCACCGGAGGAAATACGTCAGAAGGAGAGTTCTTTGCCGGAGGCGGGTTTCTTCTATCCTCTTCTTCCTGCCTTATAAGGTATTGCTCGATTACTGAATGCACGGCTCTCTTCGGCGGAGGAATTTATGCAGAGGGTGGCTCCCCGATTCTTGAATGGCTCGAGATCACCGGAAACTCGGCTCTCGTCTCGGGAGGGGGGTTGAGCCTCTACGCATCCGATGCCGTTGTCAGACACAGTGTGCTGAGCGGCAACTCCAGTGGAGATGACGGAGGAGGAATCTACTCGAGCATGGGTGATGTCCATTACGAGAACCTCCTGATTACTGGGAACGAATCTCTGGACGACGGTGGCGGTATGATGCAGCTCCAGGGACTCTGCGATCTTTACTTCGTCACGATAGATTCGAATACCTGCGGTGATGACGGTGGCGGAATCCTTGCTTCATTTGTCGACTCCCTTGCGATGCATTCATGCATTGTCACCCGGAACATGGGCAGTGGTGGCGTTGCCAGGAAATCGGGAGCGGAGCCGTATTTTATAAGTCACTGCTGCGTCTGGGATAACGAAGTATCCAACTACCAGCACATCCCTGACCCTACTGGAACCGAAGGCAACATCTCAGAAGATCCTCTGTACGCTGACCCACTCCACCGGCTCAGCCAGATTGCCGCCGGACAGGCTGAGCAGAGTCCATGCATCGACACCGGTCACAGCAGCATTGGTGGCTCTGTTGTAGAGAATCTTTCAACTCGAACCGACAGCCTTCCGGATACAGGAGTGGCGGATATGGGATTTCATCATGGTCCGCCGGACACTTCGTCCGGCTCCGGAGGAGGAATACCCGCTGGATTTGTCCTTTCTCTCTTCCCTTCACCTTGCAGAGGTTCCGTTATCCTTTCCATCTCGGTCGACATCCCGACCGGGATCGAAATATCCGCTTACGATATCTCCGGTCGGAAGATTTCTTCCGTCGGGGACTTCTTTCTGCTCGAGTCAATAAATTTCGAATGGGAAGTCCCGCAGGGAATTCCGGCAGGGCTTATTTTCGTAGAAGTGTCCGCAGGAACGAGAACCGTCTCGGACAGGTTCGTGTACCTGCCATGACGGTTATTGCACTCGCGCTGCTGTCTGCGGTCTTCCCGGTCTCTCCGGGTGAGAGCATTCAGGATGCTCTCGATTCTGCGGCTCCAGGGGATACGGTTCTTCTGCTGCCTGGAAATCACAGCGGTTCCGGCGATCATCTCGTCACGATCACAGGTCAGCACGATGGTATCATCCTCCTGGGAGACGTATCGGATCCGTCCACGGTCACGGTCGATGGAAGCGGGCTCGACGGATCCATTGTCTACGTAGACGGACTCAATCTGGGGGAAGTCGGCGCTTCTACGGTCATCGCAGGTATTACTTTCCTCGGAAGCGCGAGACTCGATGCAACTATGGGAGGCGGAGTCTACTCCATGTACGCCTCACCGACCTTCCTTTGCTGCTGGTTCACAGGCAATTCTGCAGACAGTGGAGGCGGCGCATACGTATGGCGAGGCGCCCCGTCCTTTGTTTCATGCCGCTTCTCTGATAACCAGTGCATAACTGCAGGAGCGGGTCTTTACCTCTACGTAAGCGACTGTTCGGTGATTTCCTGCAGGTTCGAGGATAACTCATCCACCGATGACGGCGGGGCGATTTTCTGTTACCACTGTTCTCCCACGATCACGAACTGCCTTTTCACAGGGAACTACTCCGTGGATAACGGCGGTGCAATCTACTGCTACGCTTTCTCACATCCTGACATCGGGTTCTCCACCTTCTCGAGCAATGAAGCCACCACGGAGGCAAGTGCCGTCTACTTCCGCGTAGGATCTTCCCCCACGCTTCACGATAACATCGTCACCGAGAACATCGGTCCTGCTTTCTGGATCGATGGAGGGGGAACTCCGGTCTTTTCGTACAACTGCGTGTGGAACAATCCGGGGGGAAACTACGGCAATCTCCCCGATCCCACGGGAACCGCAGGCAACATCTCCCAGGATCCCATCTTCGCAGCCGACTACCATCTCAGCAACCAGTCAGCCGGACAACCGGTCACCAGCCCATGTGTCGATTCCGGCTCCTGCGATGCAGACGTATTCGGCCTGGACATATACTGGACGAGGACCGATTCGATTCCAGATTCGGGAACAGCCGACATGGGCTTCCACCATGGTCCGCTTCCCGAACAGACATCCAGTGGTGAACAGATCGTTCCGCCAGTGGAGGCTCTGACAGTACTTCCCAACCCCTCTACCGGGATCGTATCGATAGGACCGCTCGATCCAGGTCTGGAGTATTCAATTGGTCTGTACAACCTCTGCGGCAGGCTGGTGGAATCGTCAACCGTTTCGGGAGTTTCGAGTGTCGTACTCAATATCAGCGGATACGCTAGCGGAGTCTACCTCGTTCGTGTTGAATCAGCAACAGGTGCAAGGAGTGGGGACGTTGTTAAGTTATTTAAGTAACTTAATTAAAGCGTCAACCTGATTGTTTGTAACACGCTCGGTGTCGGGATATGTTATGTCAGTTTATTTGAATTACTTAAATAACTTAACAACGTCCCCCTACTGCCTCGGGGATCCAGGGGTGCCCCAGCACACGGGGCCATCCTCGGTGTAGGGTCCTGCGTAATCTATTGATGGCTGCCAGTTCTCCTCGGAATCCTCACCCGTGAGATCGAGCTTTTCCAGAGAGGCTCCATCACCATCTGCAGGGCTTTTCCCGCCCTCTTCGAGAGCCCCCCACTGATCGGAGAAGATGACTTCCTCGATCAGCTCCCCGGTGTCCGTGTAGATGATCACCGTATCACCCGAGTTGGAGAGCTTGATCCAGGTGCCGTTCCAGCCGACAATTGAAATCCCCGGACCGTACGCTGTGGTGAACGCGGTCTGATTCGCACAGACGACCACGAACTCACCGGGAACCATCAGGTAATCCGTGAGGAACAGCTGGTTGTTTCCGTCACTGAGCATCAGGCCGCCAAGGCTGAGGGTCTCTTCGCTTGCATTGTAAAGCTCGATCCATTCCATGTCGTTGTCGTCACCGAGAGTCGTTCCGTCAGGATTGTACATGATCTCGCTAACGATCAGATCGCCCTGTGAGAACATCAGAAGCCCTGCGGCAAGAAGCAGCTGTACCATTGTTCCTCCTAATTACCGGGGATCATGCCTCGAGATCGCCCTTTTTTAGACTGTAAGTGAATTCAGCAGCATATCTAAGCCAACAGCAGCTGGGAGTAAAGCGTCTGCCCGATAAAAAAGGAAGACCCGGTAAAACCGGGCCTTCCTGGGAGAACTGAAAAACAGGGTCAGCTAGAAGTTCATTCTCCAGGCCAGGTACATATCGGTGTAACCGTCTACATCGGCTTCGTAACCGACATTCCTGCCACCGAGCTGTATGTCATGCTTCGCGCCGTTGTAGAAGTTGACGCAGAAGTCGATGACGGTAATCTTGTCCTCAGCACCAGTATCGCCGTCGGCGATCAGTTCCGCAGGATCGAGACTCTCGTAGCGGACCGCGGGCATGATGGCGCTCAGGAAGCCGCCGTCGATACCGAACTTGACACCGAGCATGGCGTAGAAATCGGTTCCAGCTTCCTCGGTGAACCCGTCGTAGTCGGGGCCGAACCATCCGGCGTTCAGGTACTCACCCTCGAAGATGAGGTCGGCTGACTCGGAGATCGGGTAGTCAACGAGCAGGTAGGCATCGATACCGGTGGCGCTCCAGGATTCGATGGTTCCGAGAGTGTCCTCGAGCTCGGGCTGACCGATCATGGAGACTCCGCCTGCAAACGTCATCCAGTCGGTGACGTCGAAGGTAAGATTGGCCACGAACTGCTTGCTGATTGTGGTGTCGGCATCGGTGTAGACGCCTGTACCGTTGAAGTAA
>CBDUZS010000014.1:0-46614 GCA_965371785.1 uncultured bacterium | reverse complement strand
TTGATGGCACGTAACGCAATGGATAGTAACAATATACACATACAAAGATAGCGTAATAAATCCTATCGTTCTAGTATAGATATGACTGATAAGAAGCTGGCTTGAAGTAATCGCTCTGCACGTACACAACCTTCACCATTGACTATTCAGTTGCCGGTCCGATATGGTGCCTCCGGTCGTGCCGGGCCTCTTCGCAGACCGGGCAGTATACCTCCGTTTGAGGGGAACCATGAAAG
Organism: uncultured bacterium; assembly: GCA_965371785.1. Lineage (GTDB taxonomy): Bacteria > Fermentibacterota > Fermentibacteria > Fermentibacterales > JCC-6 > CBDUZS01. Next base: position 46,378 of record CBDUZS010000014.1, on the reverse strand, counting down.
TACTTTTTTATTATCGGGGTAGAGAGAGCCTGGGGATAGAATACCTCTCGGCAGTGCTCAACCGCGGGGGACACACAGTTGAACTCATCTTCGACCCCGGTGTGGACAACAATTTCTACTGGAACAGCAAATTACTGAGAGTGTTTCATAACGAGGAGCTGATGATGGAGAAGGCTGAACGCTTTTCTCCGGACCTGGTTGCCTTCTCATCGACGACCAACGAGTACCCCGCTGTCTGTAGAGTAGCGCACGTACTGAAGGAAAGGCTCGGAGTACCCATTCTGGTGGGGGGAATACACCCCACGTCGCTTCCCGGGTTCGTGCTCTCGAATCCTGACATCGACATGATCTGCCGTGGAGAAGGAGAAGGTGCCCTCCTGGAGCTTGCCGATCGAATGGAACAAGGGAAAGACATCTTCGACGTTCAGAACATCTGGCTCAAGGGAAAAGATGGATCGCCTGTACGCAACGAGTTGAGACCCCTGATAGACGATCTCGATACGCTTCCATTCCCTGACAAGGAACTGTTCTACCAGTACGGCTGCTTCAAAGACCTGATCCAGGTGATCAGCGGCAGAGGCTGCCCGTTCAGCTGCTCGTACTGTCACAACAACTTCTGCAGGAAGATGTACGAGGGAAAGGGCAGGTACATCAGGAGGAGATCGGTTGGAAACATGATCTCCGAACTGAAGTTCTACAAAGAGAAGTACTCCGCCCGAAGGCTCAGCTTCCAGGACGATCTCTTCATGATGGACAGGGAGTGGCTTGCCGAATTCAGCGAGAAGTACATCGAGGATATCGCCCTGCCATTTTCGTGCAACGCTTTCCCTGCCCGCATGAACGAGGAGTCCATCGCGCTGCTGGAGAAGATGGGCTGTATGGACCTGTTCATCGGAATAGACGCTGGGAATGAAACCCTCCGCAGGGAAGTGCTAAAACGGAATACTCCCATCGAGGAGATAAGGAAGAGCGTTCGACTCGTTAAGAAGTATCACATACCGATGGAACTCTCCGCGGTATTCTGCTTCCCCGGAGAAACCGTTGAACAGATGTGGGAGACGATTGACCTTGTCGATGAGTTGAAACCCTCCGCCGTCCAGTCGCACATGCTGTTTCCGTTCCCGCGGACGGATGTTTTCGAGATCAGCAAGGAAATGGGTCTGATCGACGAGGAAACTGAGATGCGGATCTACCAGGGCGAAGGATCCATTGTCGGAGAGAGCTTGCTCAAGCACCCCGACCGCGACGTGGCATACGTTCTCGTGAAGATGATGGCAGTGTACGTTAAGCTCCCGCGCTTCCTGAAACCTCTGTTCAGGCGCCTCATGAACACCAGGATGAAGGCATTCGCGAACGCTGTTTTCCTGATAACAATTCCAGTTGTTTTTCCATGGCAGGGTTATACAAGGTTGATGGAACTCTTCAGAATGGTCCATTTCACGCGGAGAAAGCTCCGTTCGGAAGCAGCACAGATAAATAAGCAGGCGCCCGGGCAGACCGGAACCGGAAGAGGCTAATAGTCGATTGATCCCAGCTCTGCCTTGATGCTTCCGAAGGTAGATGGCTCGAGAAGCAGTGCTCCGTCTATCTCGAAGAAGGACACCTTTTCTTCCAGCTCACCCTCGGGGGCACCGTAGTATCCGAAGAGGGCGCGTGAGTCAGCTTCCCATCCCCATGTAAGGAAATGGTCGCCCGGTTCACCCCAGCTCCACATTATCTCGATTACGAGGTTGTCCGCTCCGTTGTACCAGAAGGGGGAGTCGAGAGTGAACTCGATCCATTCGTTGTAACCGGCACTGAAAGTGAATGGATCATTGTCGTAGACGAGAAGTCTGGTATCCTCGATGTAGTTGTCATCGAAGAAGGTTCCGAGCTGATTCTCGGAACTAAGACCCATGTAGATCTGAAAATGTTCCAGGTTACCCGAAGCAGTTGGTTCACCGAACTCGGACCTCTGCAGGGCAAAGGTCTCGATGGTCATCGCGCTGCCTATCTCCGAATCGAGCGCTATCACCTGATAGCGAAGGCTTGCATAGCCTCAATTGGAGCAGAGTGGTTTACCGTTGTTCTCGTCCGGTGAGCCAATCGTCACTGCCATTGCCAGCGAGAAGATGAACAGCAGCAGGATGAAGGACTTCACGACCTACCCTCTTACTGGGCGAAGAAACTCTTGATGGCACCGAAAGTCACAGGTCGAAGAGCGAGTACGGCTTCGATTCCAAACTGGCACATGCTGGTTGAAAGGGTGCCTGAGGGCAGAGACGGATTGGCAGCGGTAAGACATCTCGAACTGCCGGTTGCCCATTTGTACGTGTAGAACGTTCCAGATCCACCTGCCCACTGAATCTCCATGATGAGGTTGTCGGTGCCGTTGTATTCGAACGGTGTGTCGAGCGTCAGAGTGAACCAGCCTTCTGCTTCTGCGTGAACCGTCTGTGAGGGAGCAGAGTAAACCAGCGTTTTCGTTTCTTCGATGTAATTGTCGTCGAAAACGGTCCCCAGTTCGTCATTTACACCATGGCCAAGATAGATGTTGAAGTTGCTGAAAGTAGCCGATTCGGCTCCGACCGAAGTACGATGCCAGGAAAGCTCTCCTATCGTCATCGCGGATCCGATTTCTTCGTCGAGTGCTATCACCTGATAGCGTATCGCAGATCCTCAAGATGCACAGAACGGGTCCATACTCGGAGTCTCGGGGTTGCCGATTATCACTCCCGCGGAAGCCATGCCGACCAGCAGTGCCGCCGCCATTACCAGGTACTTGCTCATTTCTCCTCCAATGTCGAACAGGTTCACATCCGGGCTAATTCATACAATATTGGTACGAATATAGCAACAACCGTTTCAAACGGAAGTTCCCGCAAGGAAAAAGAGCGATTATGTCAACGGCATACCGGACGGAGCAGGCCTGCCTTTCTCTGACGGGTTTCAGTTCCTATAGTCAAGGCTGGGAGGAGCATTCATGAAAGGCAACTGGCAGACAACTCTGGCTGAAGATCTGCTGAAGCTGTCGGAAACTGTATCCTCCAGAGTCAGATCCGAGACTCTGCTCAGAAAAGGGGAAAGGCGGAACGTGGCCGTTCTCTTCCTCGACCTCAAGGGTTTTACCGATATGTCCGAAAAGCTCGATCACGAAGTCGTTTACGAACTGGTCAGCGGAGTCATGAAGGCTCTGACCGCAGTTGTCGAAGGGTTCGGTGGGTACGTAGACAAGATCGAGGGTGACAGAATCATGGCCCTCTTCGGCGCAAGGCAGGCAGCAGAGAACGACAGCATCCGTGCGGTTGCATGCGGACTGAAAATGGCCGAGACAATTGAGGGTGTGAACAGGATTCTGGCGGAGAAGAACCTGGAACTGGGCTTCAGGGGAGGAATAAGCCGAGGCCCCGTGACGGTGGCCCCAGATGCGCTGGGCCATCTCACAGCCACCGGAGATACTGTCAACATCGCCTCGAGGATGGAGGAAACCGCTCCTAAGAATACTTTCCATGTTGAACACACCGCACGGGAAGACTGCGGAGAATCATTCACGTGGGAAGATCTGGGCGAGATGAAAGTAAAGGGGAAGAGAGTTCCCGTGAGGACTTTCGTCGCCACCGGTCCAGGCACAGCGCAGACCCAGCGCTGGGAGAGGGCATCGAGGATGGCAAGCTCTCCTCTCGTGGCAAGGAAGAGTGAGATAGCATTCCTGAAGAGAGCCTGGGAAGACCTGAAATCAGGAGCCACGGGAACAAGCCGACGGGGTTCACCAAGGCACATGATTCTTGGAATCACCGGAGAGGCTGGAATAGGCAAGTCCCGGCTGGTTCACGAATTCCTCAGATCCCAGAAGCAGAACGGCCCAATCCGTGTTCTTCGGGGGCAGACTATCTCCTACGGTCAGCCGGCTTTCTGGCTCTGGTCGACTCTGATCGAAAGCGCTCTCAGCAAGGGCAGAGAATCTGCCGGTGTTCACGAAACGGTAGAGGATTTCGTTTCCGGACTGGTTCGAAGTATCGAGGACGTGGATACCGTTTCTCCGCTCATCGAGTCTACCGATTACCTCGTTCAGCTGGTTTCCGGAGTGGAAGGGACCAGGGACTCCGCGGGTCCCGACGAGAAAACGAGGCAGATGGAAACCATGCTGGCTGTCAGGAACCTGCTCAGAGTGGTCGGCTGCACGGGCAGGACGGTCCTGGTTCTTGAAGACCTCCACTGGATGGATGAAGCATCTGCGAAAACGCTTGAATTCGTGATATCCAACTGTGATATGCCGAATCCCATGCTAATGATCTGCCTTTACAGACCCGATTCAGAGACGGAGCCGTCGGGAACGCTGAATTCAGCAAGCGACTACGCTGAGTTCAGGGAGCTGCTCCTGGAGCCGGTAGATCCGGACGGCAGTATGGAACTGGTCTCCCATATGCTCAGATCAACGTGTTCCAGGGAGATCGAAGATTTTATCCTGAAGAGATCCATGGGCAACCCCCTCTTTCTCGAGGAGATGGTGATGGATCTTGTGGAGTCCGGTCTGATCGTGGAAACGGACGGGGTCTGGAAATTCTGTACCTCGCCGGGTAACATATACGTTCCGGATTCCCTGGAAGGGCTGGTTCATTCCAGGCTGGACAGACTGTCCTCTTCCGTCAAGGAGAATCTGCAGATCTGCTCCGTGCTGGGACCGGAGTTCAGCGGGAATCTATTCGGGGAGATCAAGAAAAGACTGGGGTCTACAGCAGGTGAGAGCAACCCGCTCGGCACACTGCTGGAAATGGGATTCCTGGTGAGAAAGAGTGGAGCCCAGAGGGATGGTTTCTCCTTCAGACACATCCTGATCCATGACATTGTCTACGCTACGCTACTCCACTGCAACAGGCGAACCCTTCACCGGCTTGCCGCAGAGGTCATGGAAGAGGCTTCACCGGGTGAAGCAGATGCAGCATCCGCAGTCATCTCATCTCACTGGGAACTTGCAGGAAATTTGGAGAAGGCGATTGAATGGGGGCTTTCAGCCCTCCGTCTTCAGCGCTGCAGTTACCAGACCGCGGAAGGCATTGTACTGGCCGAGAAGCTCAAAGGATGGCTGGAGCAGTGGCAGGATGATTCCGTCAGGACTGAGCAGCTGCTCACGGTGCTGGAGAGCTACCATCTGTTCCTGGGGTTCAGAGGCAGACGTGAGGATCAGTTCAGGATAACCGACAGGATTCTGGGAATGAGTATCGGAGAGGACAGGGCTGTCTGGAGGTGCAAGGCCTTGAGATACAAGGGTATCGTCTACGATCAGATCTCCAGACCCGTAGAGGCTCACGAGTGTTTCGAAGAGGCTCTTGAACTTGCCAGGAAGCTAAGGTTGCGGGAGGTCGAGGGAAGCCTGATGAAGGATCTTGCCGGAGCACTGATAGACAAGGGGCAACTGGACGAAGCCGAGGGTCTGCTCAGACAGGCTGTCAGGATATCCATAGAGACGGACAACCGTCGCACCGAAGGAGTCGCCCTGTGCACTATGGGCATCCTCAAACGGCGCATGGGCTTTGAAGAACAGGCCCTGGAGTGGTACGAGCAGGCTCTTGAGATACAGAACGAACTTGGGGACAGGTGGCAGATAGGAATCATCAAGAGCTGCATGGGAATAGCTTACGCCGAGCTGGGGCAGCTGGAAAAAGCTATCGAATACTGTACTGCAGCCAGGAATGTCGGAAGGGAGACGGGCAACAGGGTGTTCGAAGCCTCACAAGCTGCAAATATCGGAGGATTCTACCTGGCGCAAGGAGAATTCGAAAAGGCAATAGAGAGTCTCCTGGATGCTGTCCTGCTGCACCGGGAGACCGGCAACAGTCATGCAGAGGGGCTCATGCTCACGGACCTGGCTATTGTGTACAGAGATGCGGAGAAACCAACCGAAGCAATTGAGCACTTCCGGCAGGCTCTGGTCCTGCACAGGGAAACCGGGGACCACAGGTCCGAAGCCACCGCATTGGAGTATCTGGGGATGCTGATGAAAGATGCCGGTCAGTTGCAGGAGGCTTCTGAACACCTCATGCAGGCACTGTGTATTGCAGAGAACATGGACGACCGGAGCCTGGAGGCAGGTATCATCTGTAACGTCGGCAGACTGAATGTTGCAGAGGGTCAGACCGAAAAGGCACTGGAAAGATACGGACAGAGCAGGGAACTCATAGAACGCTGCAACCTGAACGGATCAGCCGTTCCCACTCTGAGAATCCTGCGAAGGGAACTGACGGAAAAGGGAATTGACCAGGATCTGCTTCCGCTTCCGGCGGGATGGCCGGACAAGCCAGAGGATTCGCACGATGTGCAAGGAGATATCCACAGGCTCCATGTCTGATCGAACCCGATGATCCAACCATCCTTTTCTGAGACGATTTGAAGCCGCGTCAGATATCGCTCTGTTTGATTTTCCCCCAGGATTCCGACTCGAAGTCAACTTCCCCGTAGGTGATGGCCATGTAGGGTCTCAGGTTTTCGTTCGGGTAGTTGGAGGAGTAGAAACCGGCGCAGCAGTTCCCTGTCGTCCCGAGGTAATGCCCGAACAAGCCGTAGTTCTGTGAGGTGCCGGAATACCACGATTCAACGAATTCCGTTACATCGATGGAGATCCATTCCTGAACCCCCGGCCAGGCGGACAGCTGTGAAACTGCCGTGCTGTACGAAGGCATTGTGTTGTAGGTCACACTGGTCTCACTCCATGATTCGGTGATCAGGTAGTAGACCATGTTTCCACCGGTAACGCTGCCCGTAATGCTCCTGCAGTAGAGCCACATCTCAGCACTCTCGATCTCGATGTTTTCCGGAAGGTCAGAGATATCCCACTCGATGTAGAGATTGACCTGGCATCCCCAGACCGGTCCCTGGTAGAGATAGTAAAGCCCTCCGTTCGGGTTTGTAGTGGTCGGAGCACAGTCACAGGTGTAAGCATCCTGCTGGGGTGTAACCATCAGTTCATCCGCAGCAGCAGTGGCAGTAACCAGCACCGAGAGCACGAAAAGGTAGAAGTAACGCATTACTAACCTCCATGTTTCTGTTACCCTGTTCTTCCATTCTGTCGAGTATAGGATATTTTAGACCAGTCGTCTAGTAGCGTGTTTTGAAGCGCTTTAGAGAGGATGTGCTAATAACAGTTCGCTAAGTGAGCACGGTACACACATCATCAGAAGCATAATTTCAGATCTGGCGCCGGATGAGAACTGTCTTCATAGTCTGCGCAAGATTTCGTACTAGTTGTTCTTTCCCGGAAGGAATGAAATGAAGGTTGCCGTTCTCGGAGTAATCGTGCTCCTCGTGTTAGTAGCAGCATCCTGTGACAACAACCCCAGTACACCGACTGGAACCCTGCAGGTTGTCAACAACCTTCACATAGATGAGGGTGCCAGTGCGGGTCAGACCGTTGTACTGGTGTGGGATGAACTGGGCAGCGTTGACGGGTACTACATCTTCTTCACCGAAAACCTCACCGGCTCATGGCCACAGATCGGCACCTCCGTCTCCAACAGCTTCAGCCATACGTCAGCTCCTTATTCCGGGTATTACACGGTACTTGCGTTCAAGGGATCGAACACTTCATCCGACTTCTCCAACCACACTGCTTCCGGCCCGGTAGTTATCGATTCCGTCTTCACGATATGGGACCAGCATGCCGTCGGAGAGCCGACAGGGTTCATCTTCGGAGTCTCGTCCGGCTCTACCGGTGATGCCTCTTCGGAGAACTTCAAACAGGATGTCTATGCCTTTGACGGAGGCTGGAGCCAGAGCCCGGTCGGCCTGTTTGCAGGCAGTGCGGGATATTACCCCGGGGGAGTCTACTGCCCGGTTGTGCGTGGAATCGACACGGGGCATGCACCATCGTCCGGATACGTGGACAGTCTCTGGGTCCAGACGAATAGTTTCATATACAGTTACCTGAGCGATAACCACTACGTCAAGATATTCGTCGATTCTGTTATTCCGCACGCGACAATTCCTGATTGTCATGGAATCCAGTTCCACTACCACTACCAGCCAATAGCATCACTCAGGCTCTTCGCCAGATAATCGAAGGGAATCGAGATGAAAGAGAATATCCTGGTCGTCTGCCTTGCTCTCCTGATAACCGCCTGCGGAGCAGATCGTGATGAGTCAGAACCGGAGGTCGGGAACCTGGAGATGCCACACTACATCATGGTTCCGGTCGATACGATCGGCATAGAGCTGGGTGACAGCAATTACGTATTCGGTCTCATCAGAACGGTTGATTTCACTCCAGATGGCAGCATCGTAGTCCTCGATCCTGCCAGGAATTCGTTCTCCGTCTTCTCCCCTGACGGCGAGTTCGTTGCCCGGGCAGGGCGGGCAGGAAGCGGTCCGGGAGAATTCCTTTCACCGGCAGATCTATGCGTTCTGTCCACTGGCGCAGTTGCAGTTTCCGATCCCAGGGGACGAATGGTCAGCATCTTCGATTCCGAATACGTATTCGATCATTCAATCGTAGATTTCTACCCGATGGCTCCAGCCGAACTCCGTGGTGCCGATAACGGTACGATTGTTGGTTATCAACGGGTGATAAGACCTCGGGAGAACGAATTCGGATACGCGCTTGCCAGGTGGGAAGACTCGCCGGAACCGGTGGTTTCCTACCTCTCGAGCACCGGTGAATTCAATCCGGAAGACGTCATGGCATCATTCATGGATGGTGAACTCAGATTCGCAGTGACACGGAGTGGCATTGTCTACGCGGCGCTCAGTAGCACGGATTCGTACGAGGTAAGAAGATACTCGGTGGATGGAGAGGAAATCCTGTTCATAGAGCGGCCCTTCTCACCGGTCGAGAAAACCGAAGAGGAAATACGGATCGAAACCGAGGAATTCGAAATGATGATCGCTCAGCGTGCCGGCGGAGGACACCGTCGAGGGGGCGGTCCGGGTGGAGGCGGCTTCACATATGAGCCCGAACCGCTGAAGATTTCGATAGAGGCCATCTTCGTGGATTCCGAAAACAGGATATGGGTAAGGGATGGCATTCATTCCGAGCCCTGGTTCGATGTTTTCGACACTGACGGAAGAGAGCTCTTCACCTCTTCCGTGGAGAGAGGGCTGGCTGATCTGTCCGGTCTAACGGTCGTTATCACACCTTTCGGGATTGCTGCATACGAGGAGAATCCACTCGATTACCCTCGCATATACATGCTCGAGCTTGATGCGCCTCCAGTACGATCGGCTGAGATGTAATCTCAGTTTCTATTGATCTGTGTTTGCATAATTCTTCCGAATTTTGTAGACTGAGAAAACTTCTACAAGATGCACTGAGTTCGACTCAGCTTTCCCCGCAAGGTTTTACATGCCCTGGAAAGGAAAGAAATGCTTGAGCGGCTGAAAAAACGTATTCTGGGTGTTGATGCCGATTACATCGACATACGCTACGAGGTGAAAAGGGAAACGAAGATTACATTCGCCGGACCGGATATCAAGGAGGCAGGAGCGAACAACACCGACGGATACGTTATTCGCATCCTGAAGAACGGCGGTTTCGCCACCACGAACGTTACTCGCGAGCAGGATATCGATCGAGGGATAGGACTTGCCCTCGAGTGTGCGGAAATCGTAACGGAATCGAATGGTAAGAGAACCGAGTTCGCATCCGTTCCGTTGATCGAAGACGACGTCAGACTCGATCTGAATGGAGACCCTGCACGGATATCTCTCGAGGAAAAAATCGGTCTGCTCGAAGGATACAACAAGCTGGTACTGGAACAGAAGGACATTGCGACAACGAACCTTACCTATAGAGAAATCGGTCGCGAGAAGTACTTCTGTAACTCGGAGGGAACGGCTCTCCGCGAAGAAGTTCTCACGACGAATATCCTGGGAGAGATGATTGCCAAGAGGGATGATCTCCTCCAGAACATCAGGGTGGCAATAGGTGGTGCTGACGGGTTCAACAGACTTCTGCACCGTGATGACGTCTTCGTGCAGCGGGCTCGTATTGCGAGCAATCTGCTAGACGCAGAACCGGTTAAGGGAGGAACGTATAACGTAGTTCTTAACCCATCCCTCTCCGGTGTGTTCACACATGAGGCATTCGGCCACTTCAGCGAGGCCGATATCATCGAGGACAACCCTTCCCTCCGCGCAAAGATGGCTCTCGGAGCAGAGCTGGGAACCAACCTGGTCAGCATAGTCGCCGATTCCACCCTGCCGGACCAGATAGGCTACTACCGCTACGATGACGAAGGCGTTGAAGTGAAACCGGTGACCCTCATGGAGAAAGGCGTTCTAACCGGGAGACTCCACTCGAGGAGAACCGCATCGGCCTTTGGAGAACCGATAACCGGACATGCTGTCGCTGAAGATTACAGGTTCGACCCGATCATCAGGATGGGAACCATCTTCATCGTACCGGCAAAGAACACTCTGGAAGACCTCCTGACCAAACTTGGGGACGGCCTGTATCTCCTGGATGCAAAGGGTGGCCAGACGAGCGGGGAGAATTTCACGTTCGGAGCACAGTACGGGTTCAGAATCGAGAACGGGAAAATCGGCCAGATGATCAGGGATATCAACATAATGGGAAATCTGTTCACCACTCTAAAGAATATCACTGCCGTTGGCAACGAACTCATCCTGGGAGAGAGAGGTGGCTGCGGCAAGGGTCAGCTGAACATAAAATCTGCAACCGGAGGCCCTTCCATTCTCATTCGTGACATGGTTGTAGGGGGGGTGTGAACATGAAAAAGCTTCTCGAGATCGCAATGGAGAAAGCCGACCAGGCAGAGGTGTTTCATGTTGTAGACAGTTCCGGTAGCCTGGAGATGAGAAACGCTACACTAACGGAGATCAGTTCCTCGATAACCGCCGGGTACGCCATTCGCGTAATCAAGGATGGAAAACTGGGAACGGCCTACACGAAGAACCTCCTCAACCGTACCGAGCTCGTTTCAAACGCCCTGTCATCACTGAAAGCACAGGTCGAGGTCGCCTTCAGATTCCCTGGTTCCTGTGATGCACCTGCTCTGAATTCTTACAGCGAATCCATGGAGGGAATCGGTTTTCGGGAAGTAAAGCAGCAATGCTCGGAAGTCATCGAATACTTCGATGGAAAGACGGAAGGCCAGCTTGACGTTCAAGGCGGCTTCTATTCCGAAGAGATTTTCATCCTTAACTCCAGCGGACTCGATGTTTCACAGAAGCACTCGGGAGTTTACACATTCGGCTCTCTGCTGTTTCCCAACACCGAGACGCGCATAACGGAGGGATTCCTCTTCAGGGAACCGCGCATGATTCCAGTAGAGCTACTGGAAAGGCAGCTGGAAACCTATAGAGCCGGACTGCCGGAAGTCGACATACCCTCCGGCAGGATGAAGGTAATTTTCATGCCTTCCACTATGTACGCACTCATGTGGCGGCTGGGTTCGGCAACGGGCGGAAGAGCATTCTACAACAAGGTTACGCCTCTGCTCGAGAAGCTCGGTGAGAAGGTGATCTCGGACAAGCTCACCATCTACGATGACCAGAGAGATCCGGTCTGGAACAACCCCAGGGCTTTCGATGACGAAGGAGTGCCGACAAGGAAGCTCGAACTGTTCGACAAGGGTGTGTTCAGAAACGTATTCGTCAACCTGGACTACGCCGACAAACTCGGTATCGAGCCCACTTCGAGTGGTTATCGCAGTGGCCCGATGGGGGGAGACAGCGTAACGCTGCAGCCGGCCCCCGCGCTCAACGCGATCCGAGTCGCTCCGGGAGAAGCCTCCTGGGACGAGATGGTGAGGTCGATGGACAAGGGTGTGATCCTCTTCGGTCTGCTCGGCGCCCATTCGGGGAATATCGTGAACGGAGATTTCTCCGTCGGACTCAGCCCGGGTCTGTACGTCGAGAACGGGATAATCGTTGGCCGCGTCAAGGACGGCATGGCTTCCGGGAACGTCTACGATATACTGGGCAGGGTAATAGCAGTCGAGAATCAGATACACAACCCGCATGGATTCAACAGGTTGCCATGTATCCAGCTCGAAGATGTGAGCGTAGCCGCCAGGGAGTAAAAAAGCCGCGTCACATTGACGCATGAAGCATTCAGCAGGAAGCCGATTCGGTTGAACAAAACCGAGTCGGCTTCTCAATACAATGGTTGATAATACAATACGTACTGGTGTATTCTGGAAATTCTCTTGCTTCTCTTAACTTGGAAGGACCCGGATAACCGGTCCTGTGTAAGAAGTAAGGAGGCTTTAGATGAGAACCGGAAAAAACGACAAGGGATACTGGCTGACACCGATGGATATCATTTTTGATTCCGTGAGCAAATCCTGGGGCGGAGGACTCCCGGGATTCAGCCTGGATCAGAGACAGGAATGGACTCCCCCGGTTGACATCACGGAGACAAAGGACTCGATAATCGTCAGAACCGAGCTTCCCGGGCTTACAAAGGAAGATGTCGAAATCGATGTCGCCAACGGTATTCTCGCGATTCGAGGAGAGAAGAAGGTCGAGGAAGAGGATAAGGGAAGAACCTGGCACAGGAGAGAAGTGCGCTACGGTTCATTCTCCCGCTCCTTCAGTCTTCCCTCGGATGTCAAATCCGAAGAGGCAAAGGCTGCCTTCTCCGATGGTATCCTCACGGTTGTTCTCCCGAAGGAGGAGAAGGCCGTTCACAGGAAGATAGAGATAGAGGGCTGATGCTCCATGCGGGGCGGATCTCCCGATCCGCCCTCTTCCGATAACGTCTGCCACCGCAGCCGCCATCTCCGTATATTCCATTTTCGGAGGTGTCAGTATGGATTTTTCGAATCTTCCAGAGCAGACAAGATCGTTCAGACGCTTCAGAGAGGAACAGCGCATTCCCATGGAGCACCTCCTCTCGATAGTGAATGCCGCAAGGCTGGCTCCGTGCGCTGCGAACCTGCAGCTCCTGCGGTTTTCGATCATCAACAGCCCTCATGAGTGCAGCAAGGTCTTTCCCTGTATCAAATGGGCAGGATACCTGGCTGACTGGGACGGTCCATCAGAGGGGGAGAGGCCATCCGCCTACGTTTCTATACTTGCCCCCGATGAAGAGAAACCGTTCACCCCAATCGATACCGGTATTGCCGCTGCCTACATCGTTCTCGCAGCCAGAGATGCGGGATATGGCTCCTGTATGATCCTCAGCTTCGACAGGGAAATTGTTTCAAAAGCAATCAGTGCTCCCGGTTACTCGGTAAAGCTTGTTATCGCACTGGGAGTACCGGGGGAGGAAGTCGTCCTGGAGCCGGTGAAAAAAGGTATCGAATACTGGAGAGACGAGGATGGCAGGCACCATGTACCCAAGCTGGACCTGGACAGCCTCGTAGTTAAAACTGACTTACATGATATCGATATGGAGGATCTGTGATGTACGAACCGGTCGTGTACAGATCGCGAAGAGAGACCCTCATCCATGACATGCCGGAGGAGTATGCAGTAATCGTACCTCCGTCCAGTACAAAACCTTCAAGTGCCGATGGTTCCTATCCGTATACACCTAACAAGAACCTCGTCTACCTGACGGGCATTGAACAGGCTGGAACCTGGCTCGTAATGCACAGGAGGAAAGGCGAAGATGCGAAAGAGGTCATCTTCATCTCCCCCTACAGCGATGAGTACGCGAAGTGGTTCGGCACAGTTCTCACGAAGGAGCAGGCTTCGGAGAAGAGCGGCATCGAGGATATCAGGTTCAGTGAAGATGTCAGTAAGTGGATAGACCGGCTTCTCCAGCGTTTCGGGATATCGAACGTATTCGTCGATTTTCCGCTCGGGAGTATAAAATCCGAGGGAGGAGAGAGGCTGAGACTGGCGAACAGGATACGCAGCTCCTATCCCCATGTCCGGTTCGAGAGGTTGTCGGGAATGATATTCTCGCAAAGGATGGTCAAGTCCGACGAGGAGCTCGAGATCATGGCGGGAGCAATCGACCTTACGGACAAGGGGTTCAGAAGAGCCGTCGAAGCGCTCCACCCGGGCATGATCGAGTACGAGTTCAATGCCGAAATCCTCTACGAATTCAATAAGGCCGGTCAGACTGAGGCTTTCCCCGCAATCGTCGCCGGCGGAAAAATGGCCACCTGCCTCCACTACGTCGACAACGACAAGGTCCTTGAAGACGGAGACCTGCTGCTCCTGGACTTCGGCGCCCAGATCGGGCTCTACAACAGCGACATCTCCCGGACTGTCCCTGTCAACGGGAAGTTCACCGCCAGGCAGAGGGAACTGATGGATATGGTTCTCACCGTACAGGCTGAGGCAATCCGTCTGCTCAGGCCGGGCAAGCTCCAGGTGAAGTGGAACAGTGAGGTCAACGAGTTCTACGGGAAGCTCATGAAGGAAAAGGGTCTGATCGAGGATGAGAAGGATTTCTCCCAGTTCTACTACCACAACGCCGGCCACCACCTTGGAATGGATACACACGACGAGAACATCGTCACGGCAGAGCTCCGTCCCGGGATGGTAATGACCGTCGAGCCCGGCTTCTACTCCACCGAGGAGGGAATCGGGATAAGGATTGAGGACGATGTCCTGATAGGCGAGAACGGTAATACGATACTCTCGGCGCAGATACCGAAGACACCGGATGAGATAGAAGCCCTCATGGCCGGGAGAGGCTGATATCGCCCCGGGAGACGACATACGATGGATGACCCTGGCTCTCGAGGAGGCTGACAGGGCCTTTTCAAGCGACGAGGTTCCCGTCGGCGCGGTGCTGGTAACCTCGTCGAATGAGTTCTTCTCGAACCGCAACAGGACCAGAGAGCTCCACAGTCCGTCGGCACATGCCGAGCACCAGGTAATAGAGGCAGCCTGCGCTGCGAGGAACGACTGGCGCCTCGAGGGGTGCACACTCTACACAACTCTCGAACCCTGCCTCATGTGCGCGGGGCTGATAGTGAACTCGAGGATTCCCAGGGTGGTCTACGGGGCACGCGATAAGAGGTTCGGTGCATTCGGGTCGGTGACGGATATCTTGGAGATGCCCGGTCTGAACCACTACCCCGAGGTTCAGGAAGGGTGCATGGCGGACAGGTCGTCGGCTCTGCTAAAGAGATTCTTCCGGAGCCATCGCTGACCGATCACACGCTCTTCGGAATTATGCAGAGGAACTCGAAGGGCACATCCCCTGTGTTCACGAAGTTGTGCTCTTCCCTTGGAGATACCAGAGCAGACGTTCCCGGTATCAGCTTCCAGGCATTGTCCTTCTGCCTTATCTCACCGGTTCCGGACAGGCAGTAGATCTCGTGCTCCCATTTGTGTGTGTGATACGGTGTGTGCCCACCCGGTTCGATGCGAAAATGACGCATCAGAAAGTGGGGGACCTTCTGATCGCTTCCGAGGAGGACGCTGATCAATACCTTCTCAGCGCCCTCCATTTCGACTTCCGTGAACTCGACTTCAGCTGGCTGTCTTGTGAACATTCCATCCTCCTCGTTTCGTGTCCCCAATCATACATGGAAACGCAGAATGTCCGACAGCTTCTCGTCCTCTCCGGTTCCGAACAGCCATAGAATCTCAACGGTACGCTTTCGGGAGAGGGGGCAGAAGACTGCGAGGTGACAGCCTTCTCCCGAGTAGTCCTCGCAGAAGAAGGTACCGTCACCGAGAGTGTATGCTTCGACGAAGCCCTTCCCAGGCGACTCGACGCGAGCCCACTTGCCCATCTGTCCCCATGCACCCGAGTGCTTCCGGCCCTGCCTGAGTGAGGGGTTGGAGTGGCATGAGAGGATACCATCAGAGTAATCACCGCCAGGCTGGATGAAGCCTCGTACGTCTATCTCTCCACCGAAGGCGGATCCTGCCAGGGGCTCGGCATCCAGCCTGCTCCTGAGCACCGGTACTGAGGGAAGCAGCGTCACCTCCCAGCGAAGTAGAAAGGATCCGTACTTCTTGTGATTTACTTTCCAGACCTGTTCCCAGCCTCGCTCTGTGAGACCACCTGTAAGCTTCTCGAGCAGTCTGGTTTCGGGCCTGTGCTCTTCCAGCCTGAACGGGCTCTGCTGTGAAGTCGCGATCCGGGGGTGGATTCCACCGAACCACGGCTTCTCCCAGGCCATCTCTCCAGGATCAGGATGGGATGCCCTGAGATACTCCGTTCCATCCAGATCTATGCTGAACACGTGCCCGCACTGAGAGGGGTCTATCAGGGCTTTCAGGCGTCCGTTGGAGATCATGAGGATACCGTCGTCGAGCTCCGCAGCTTCCACTCCGCAGTCCTTCCCTACCAGGAAGGAGGGTATTGCAAAAGATCTTCCGGCAACATCGAGAAGGATTTCGACAGGTCCAGTGCCGCTGACCTCTCCGGATATGGCAGAGCCGCTCCTGATCGGGCCGCTGGCGATCTCGGAACCGTTGACCGAAATAGCGGCCTTCCTCTCCCCCTTCAGTCCGTGGGTGAGGGATGTGATCGAGCCGCTGCACATGATCGGCTCAACACTGTGGTCGGGGAAGGGGAGCAGCCGCTCGGTGTCGCCGATCCGCCACCCGAGGCTCACGGCTTTCCGCAGGAGGGACTTCAGCTCACCTTCGACGTACAGCATCCGATAGGACGGAGAGGATGCTGATTCCCCTGGCTGTACGATGATGTCCCCGGTTTCAGGGCGGCCATACTGCATTGCAGACCATCCCTCGAAGTAGGACATCAATGCCCTGTCCGGTCCCGTCAGGCCGGTCCAGGGAGCCCCCAGCTCCTCCACTTTGTGCGGAAGGTCTTCACTCCAGTCAGGGAGCTGGTTGTACACACTCGGCTCGACGTGAAGGGAACCCTTGAGGGGGATGATGTCCGTTCTGGGGCTGAAGATTTCCATACCGCTCCAGTGTGCATGAAAGATCACCTTCTGGTCAGTGTCGGAACCGTTTTCGACGATGCTCCGTGCTTCCACGAAGCCGGACGGGTCCAGCCTGAAGGTGCAGCTGTGCTTAATTCCTCTGCGGGAGGGCCAGTCGGTCGTTGCGACTACGGCTCCTTCCCTCTCCTCGAGATCGTATACCTGGAGGGGAAGATCGGAACCCCAGAGCGGGGGTCCCGCGCCCATCCTCAAAAAGGCCAGACGCTCGGGCCTGTCGTCCATTGAGCGTCCCCAGAACAGTCCTGTTGCACCCTTCCGAGAGATCTGCAGCACGGTATCCTCGCCTACGATCAGCATCGAATGCCGTGTGTCGACCACGACCGGGTCACCGGAGAGAAGCCCTGTAACGAGAACTACCGTTTCCGGATAGCTTTCCACTTCCTTCCAGGCCAGAACGAATCTGAGCGTATGGATGCCGATGCCCAGGTCAGGCAGATCGAGTGTGCAGGCCTGGAATACGGTATCGCTCAGCGATATCGTATTCTCGATCTCCTCACCCTGGTCGACTGAATACCTGAGAACGACATCGCTGGCGTCCGCAAGCCTCTTGAAGTCCAGTTCCAGGGTCTTCTGCCCCGGGGAGATGAAACGGAACGTGGGAGAGACCATTGAAACGGGTTCCTCTGCTCTCAGCCCGAGGCCGATCTCGAGGGGTTCAGCGGAGGAAAGTTTCACAGACACCCTCGGCGCCCTGTCCCGTTGGGTCTTCGGAACACGGAGAGGTTCGGGCGTAACGCCGAATCCATCTTCATCCGTGTCGAACGACTCCGATGCTTCAAGAGAGCTGTCGCTGCAGACACTCACAGTTCCGGGCAATGACCGTCCCGAGAGGGAGACTGTGGCCGGAATCCCGAAGTAAACCTTTCCGTTCGAACGTTCCATCGAGGCGGAGAAATCCGGTGTATCGAGGCTGCAGAGCATTCTGCCCGTAAGGTCGAATACCGCCTTGAACTCACCGTCCTTTCTGAAGACGTAGGTGAAGACATCCCTTCCGGATTCCGTCTTCTCCTCGTCGTGCTCGACCTTCAGTTCCCGGTCGAAGTGATCGTACCACCATCCGTCACCGAGGAACTCCTTGAATTCGGGCCTCTGGAGAAGGAAAGGCATGTAGTTCTGCATGTAGACCATGGAGTCCGGTACCCAGAAGAAACCTGTCTTCTTGTACAGGGGAACTGCCTTGGTGTTCGCAGGCCACGTGTGCAGGTCGATACGGTAGTATCCTTTGTCCGCGACTCTCGTGACAGCATCCAGCAGAAGCTTCTTGCCGATCTTCTTCCCATGAAGGTCCGGGACCACGCTCAGGAGCGCTACGTAGGTTGCATCCTGCTCGCCCCCGTACGGCGTGGTCCTGCAGAAGCCGACCGCTCTGTCACCGAGCCATGCCAGCGCAGTGAAAAGGCCGCCAGAGCTGTGCTCATCCTGCCTGACACTCTCAGCTGTAGTGGCTGATGCCCCGAAGAAGCCGGGCGGCCAGCCCTCGCGGCTCTCCTCCCACATCTTCGCCACGGCATCGGCATCGCTGTCCGAGTAATCTCTGAGTAAAATCGAATGATCCATACGAACCTCCAGAACTTTGGTAGTCAAATATTATTAATGCAAAGCGTATAGCAACCGGCAGAGGAACCCTGTCTGGGTTACGCCACACCTCTGAGCGGCGTGCGGCTCCCTGCCTTCACTGGCATCGTCGATGTAGAGGGTGATTCGGGTTTAACCGAAGTACCAGGAGGTCAGGTTGCTCGGCACCCCTGCCGGATATCTGAATTCATGACCATTTCGACCTCCCTTCCACCTTTGCCGGTTGAGGTAACCGGCTCCGAATATCCTTTGTAACTGCGGTGGACCAGGGGACATTATACGAAAAGGGTGGCCCTATCGGCCACCCCTGTATTGTAAACCACGTAGTATCAGAGGAATAGCGAACTGAGGCTTCTGCCCTCGTGTGTCCTCTGAATCGCTTCAGCGAATACTCCGGCCACCGAAAGAGTCACGATCTTCGTGATGGGGCATCCTGCAACCTGCTCGGCCTGCTCCAGTTCGAATTCGACCGTGTCCGTGATGAAGAGTCTGGTCAGGGGGCTGTTTTCTATACGTTTCACAGCCTGTCCGGAGAGGACGGCATGTGTGACGAAAGCGTAGATCTCTTTCGCTCCCCTCCCCTTTGCCGTTTCGGCACAGAGTATCAGGCTCTTTCCGGATACGGCTTCATCATCGCTCATGATTACCGTCGTGTCGGTCAGGTCGTCGATCCCCTCTACGGTTCTAACCCTGGGGTTCTCGGTATCGTCAACTCGAACCTTCTTCACGTAACCTGTAGTGATGTGCGGGGTTCCGCCTGCTTCACGTATTGCTTTGGCGGTTTGTACTGCAAGGAAATCGTTGTCTAGAATGCTGCCCGAATCGGGAGCGATGAATGCGAGCTTCTCGCAGCCCAGATCGAGAATTCTTTCCAGGAACACACCGTAAGCATGCAGCTGATCAACGGGAATGTTGCTGAACCCCTGGCTCTGTGGACAGTGGAGGGTCATCGTGAGAACTCTGTCGGTTTTCACTGATTCGAGGAGGTCGAACATCATCTTCGCGGTTATTGCAATTCTCGGCTTGTCCTTCTTGTCGCTCCTGGCATAGGGGAAGTAGGGAGTAACCGCTGTGATGCGTCCTGCGCTGTCCTTGAGCGCGTAGATCAGCTGAAGCAGTTCGAGGATGTCTCCCGATACCTGTCTGTACGCGTCAAGTTTGTCCTGGAAGATGGAACGTTCTCCCGATTGGATTACGAAGACGTCCTTCTCGCGGACGGTGCCACCTGTGAAATTCGTCATCATGTTGCCGTTGGAGAACTGAACGAAATCGATTTCCTCCGGTGCGATTCCAAGAATATCACAAATGCGTGCACCGAGTTTCTGACTTGCCCGACCACAGCAGATCGCAATGCTGCCGAACATCATACCCCCCCATCTGAAGAGTCTAAAGGTCCGTCAGGACCTCCAGGTTTTCCTGAACAGTCGCGATCAGAACGTAGACCATTGCCGAGAACGCGTCGTACCCCACGCCGTTCTCCGTACTGAAGGTGTAGCTGACTGTGATCTCACCCGATTCAGGGTCTGCCGAGAATTTGACAAAAGTGTAGTTCCAGTTGAGATCGGCAAGAGTCTCCAGCCCGGCAGCTCTTGCTTCGCCAGTGGCGGGAAGTACACCGGGTGTGAATCCGACCATGTAACACGCCTCGTCGCGCTCGCTGATCTCGATGTAGAAGAAAGGCCAGGATTCCTCCCCCTCCTCTACCACGTAGAGCAGGAATGCGTTCTCATCCTGTTCGTAGTTTGCTCCCAGTGAATCAAGGTAGGAAGCTATGAGTTCAGAACTTACTGTGGCGTAAGCTGAAACAGCGAACAGGGAAAGGATCAACAGCAGTTTCATCAATACTCCTGAATTTGAAAAGGGTACACGAATCGAGAACAGCGTATAATATTGTTCGTTGAAGCACACAGGGGGAGTCCGGAAAACCCTCTGATCTCACTCCGAACACTCGGTACACAACTGAACGGTGCAGTACTTCCCGGAAGGCTTCGCGCAGAAGATATTCACGCATATACTTGTAGTCAGTAAGCGAAAGAGGATTCAACTGAAACCACAGAAGTACGATTACCTGGTTACCGGCGGAGCCGGTTTCATAGGCTCACACCTTTGTGAGCGGCTGCTTGCAAACGGAAAGAGCGTTCTCGTTCTGGACGACCTGTCCACAGGTTCCCTGTCCAATCTCGATGAGTGTACTGACAACGCGGGGTTCCGCTACGTAATCGGCTCCGTTCTGGATGACTCTCTGGTGAACGGGCTGGTTCACCAGTGTGGAGTCATATACCATCTTGCGGCTGCCGTCGGCGTTGAAAACATCCTGAGACAACCCGTGAAAACGATAGAGACCAATGTCAGGGGAACCGAAAACGTTCTAGCAGCCGCATCGCAGGACGACAAAAGGATATTCATTGCATCAACATCGGAAGTGTACGGGAAGAGCACTGATATTCCATTCTCTGAGGATGGCGATATCGTACTTGGCGCAACATCGAGGAGCAGATGGAGCTATGCCTGCTCGAAGGCGATCGACGAGTTCCTGGCTCTCGCATACCTGAAGGCACGGAACCTCCCGGTTACACTCGGCAGGCTCTTCAATACCGTGGGTCCTCGCCAGTCCGGAAGGTACGGCATGGTGCTTCCCCGATTCATCGAACAGGCCTTGAAAGGCGATCCCATCACGGTTTACGGAGACGGGAACCAGACGAGGTGCTTCAGCCTGGTCAACGACGTCGTCGACTGCATCATCGCTCTCATGGATACGGATGATTCTATAGGCCTCGCTGTGAACGTGGGATCGACTGAGGAGATCACCATCATGCAGCTGGCACAGAGGGTGAAGGCGCTATCAAACTCTTCTTCCGAGATCATCCTCGTTCCCTACGAAGAGGCCTACACCAAGGATTTCGAGGATATGCAGAGACGTGTACCTGACGTCTCCAGGCTTTTGAAAATTGCGGGAGTACGTCCGAAGACCAGGATAGACGAAATTATTCTGAGAATCCTCGACAGCAGGGAAGAGGGAAATTGCGGGAACAACTGACAGTCATTACAAGCCACTCGAATCCCAGACTCAAGCTCGTGAGATACCTGTCGGACAGTTCTGCCATCAGGAAAAAGGGGCTCTTTCTCATCGAAGGCCCCCGATTCGTTTCCGACTACATGATCCGGGTCGGGCTGCGGCCGTCTTTCGTTGTCGTTTCCGAAGACGGCACGAAGGACGCGTGTTCCATAGCCATGACCGCGGCAGACCAGGGAGTAGAGGTCCTGCAGGTCAGCGGTGAACTGTTCCGTGATCTGTCCGACACCGAACACGGTCAGGGCATTATTGCTGTCTGCCCGCTCCCCGAAAACGAACTCGGGAATGTCATTACCGGGAACACGGTTCTCATGCTCGACGGAGTCTCCGATCCCGGCAACGTCGGCACGGTCATTCGATCGGCGGCGGCTTTCGGCTGTGGAGGTGTTGTCTGCGGAAAGGGAACCTGTTTCCCCTTCCTTCCGAGGGTGTCGAGATCAGCAGCCGGATGGAACGCAAGCATTCCCATTGTTTACGGAGTCAGGCTTGAAATCGCCGCCCAATCGCTCAGAGGTTCCGGTTACAGAATCCTCGGTACCGATCCGGATGGCAAGAGTGTCCATGACCTGCCGCTTCAGAACACCCCCGTTGCACTCGTGATCGGCTCCGAGACAAGGGGTATTTCTCCCGGCGTGAAGGAAATACTGGAAGAGGTTGTTTCCATTCCGATGGAGGGGCTAGTCGAGTCTCTGAATGCAGGCGTGTCGGCCTCGATCCTCCTTTACTGTCTGACTCGGAACCAGAGCATTAGCAGTAAATGATCGAAAATCGAAAAGGCAGAACAGTGTCTGCAGGGATAGAGATCATCTCCGTTAACGTCTCCGAAGAAAAGGGAATCGAGAAACATCCTGTTCCTGAGGTTACCGTTGGAGCCCTGGGAATAGAAGGGGACGCTCATCGAGACGTTCCGAAAAGGAATGTAAGCCTGCTGGACAGTGGCGTAATACAGCGCTTCTCCCACGAGGAGTCCCTCGGAGAGATCGGCTACGGAGCCTTCGGGGAGAATATCACCTTTCTGATGGATGACACTCTTGTTCCCTCCCCCGGCGACATCAT
Source organism: uncultured bacterium (assembly GCA_965371785.1). Classification (GTDB taxonomy): domain Bacteria; phylum Fermentibacterota; class Fermentibacteria; order Fermentibacterales; family JCC-6; genus CBDUZS01. Next base: position 23,854 of record CBDUZS010000014.1, on the reverse strand, counting down.
CGAGATATCAGACGTCAGGCTGAGAGTGGAGATCATCGGAAAGGAGTGTCACGGCGAAGGCTGTTCCATCTTTCTGAGGGCAGGTAAATGTGTGATGCCGTCACATGGGATATTCTGCTCGGTACTGTCCGGAGGAAGATTGGCCCCCGGAATGAAGGGCAGGATCATCAGGCCATGAAAACTCTCCGGGTGAACCCCGTTCCCTGCACCGGGTGCCTCAACTGCGAGGTGGTCTGTGCACTTGCCCATGCGGGGAACCAGGACCGCAGGGCGTCGGCCATCCGGGTCGAACTGGACCCTTTCGGAGGGAACCACGACCACAAGTTCTGCAGGCAGTGTGCTGCTCCCCGCTGTGCGGAAGCCTGCCCGGAGGATGCCATTCGCAGGAACCGGCAGACGGGCGCCATGGTGATCGATTACGATCTCTGCACACGATGCGGTCTGTGCGTTCCCGCCTGTCCATTTAACGCAATGGGGTGGTGGGACGACGGGCATGGGCCGGTGAAGTGTGATCTTTGCAGCGGAGCACCCCTGTGCGTTGATGCCTGCAAGTTCGGTGTGATCCGCTTCATGGATTCCGCCGACCCCGGATTCGACGGACATGGCATGCCGGCCACGGAGCAGGATCCGGATCTTGGCAGGGGTCCCGTACGAAAGCCTCTGGAATGACCTGCGGCTACGGAGGTTATGCTGGAAGCCTGCTCAGGATCGATCTTTCCAGACGTTCGATCGAACGGCAGGATACGGCGGATTACCTTCCCGACTGGTACGGCGGAAGGGCAATGGCTGCAAGGATTGCCTGGGACGAGATTCCACCGGGAACCGGTGCTTTCGATCCGGCCAGCCCGCTGATAATCCTCACCGGACCGCTGACGGGCACGGCAGCGCCTTTCTCCGGACGAACAACGGTTTCGGGAATATCGGCTCAGGGATATCCTCACGAGTGGTATTCACGTTCCTCATTCGGCGGGCACTGGGGACCGGAACTCAAGCATGCCGGTTTCGACGGCATGGTTATTACCGGTCGTGCCGACTACCCGGTCTATCTCAGGATCTGTGACGGGGTCTGCACCATCGAGGACGCAAGGGATCTCTGGGGAAAGGGAATCTACGAAACCCAGAAACGCCTGATAGCCGGTCTTGGAAAAGCCTGGCGTGTCTTCGCGATCGGCCCGGCGGGAGAGAACCTCAGCCGGATTGCCATCGCGGCCACCGAGACCGAGAGCGCATCTGGACAGGGGGGATACGGTGCGGTCATGGGGTCTAAGAACCTGAAGGCAATCGTGGTCCACGGTTCCCTGCCACTGCTCGTCGCAGATCCCGAACGTTTCCGTCATGTATGCAGCCTGATCCGCAACGAAGCCCATGCTTCGCACGGCTGGCCGCATGAGCCGAAACTGGATCCGGACAGAGTGCGGCGGTTCGGGCAGAAATTCTCTGCCTGTACGCAGGGCTGTTCGGTCCGCTGCTACGATGCCCGATTCTATACTACTGTTCCCGCTGTTCTTCAGCGCGGCAAAAACCTGTCGGGGCAGATGGACTGTGTTGCCGGTCTGTTTCAGGGGTTCGAAGGCAGCTTCTACGACTGGAAGCTGGGCTTCGAAGCCGGCTTCGAGATTGCTCAGATAGCCAACGATGAAGGCCTGAACCACTGGGAGATTCTGATTGGAATGGCTCCCTGGCTCAGGCATCTGAAGCAGAACGGGCTCATGTCCCATGTGGACGGCAGGGAAATAGATCTGGACGACCCCCGATTCTGGGAGCACCTGCTCAGGGGAATATCACGTCGAGAAGGAGAAGTCCGAAGTGCCCTGAGTGAGGGAACCGTTCGTGCATGCAGGCGACTGGAAATCGGTCGCGAATGGGCGGACCAGCTCTTCCCCGCCTGGGGGTACGCCGGTCACTGGGACGGTCATGGCGACAGGATTAACTACGTATTCTTCCCCTACTGGATAGTCAGCGCCCTGCAGTGGGCCGTGGACACCCGTGATCCCATATCCAGTGCCCACGGGTATGGGCAGAACATAATGGGCTGGAGCAAGATATGCTCTCCGCACCACGGGCTCGAATGGGAACGGATCATGGATGTTTCGAGCAGAATCTACGGCACGACCGCTTCCGCCGATCCTCGAAGCGCTTACGAAGGGAAGGCATTCCCAGCCTTCTGGCATGGCCACCGCTCGGTAATGAAGGATTCACTTCCCGTGGGAGATCAGGTTTTTCCCCGAATCTACTCACGGAAGACGGATGACAACTTTGCACGGGCAGGTGATATGGATGGCCCGTCGTTCGAGAGGAACATGTTCACGGCGCTGACGGGAATAGACTGGGACGATGACGATCTAGAGCATGCTTCCGCTCGCGTCCTTCACCTGGAGCGCGCGCTACTCGTTCGAAATTTCGAACGGTCACGTACTGATGACGAGAGCCTTATCCCCTACTTCGAACGGACGGAGCATCTGGTGAATCCGTTCATCGGAGAGCGTGTTGGCCTGGATGCAGAGAAATTCCGGTCCGTTCTGAACGAGTACTATGAACTGCGGGGGTGGGACAGGGAGTCGGGACGGCCGACCAGGGAGACGTTGCTCAGATTCGACCTCGAAGCGGAAGCAGAGGTCCTTGAAGGCCGTGGATTACTTCCCGGTTCGGAGAAGGATTCGTGAGCTCTATCAGTCTCTTCGTACCCGGCAGACTCTGCCTCTTTGGGGAACACTCCGACTGGGCAGGCGGGTATCGACGTGCCGATATCTCTGTACCCGTGGGCAAGTGCATGGTGACCGGTACCGATCAGGGGCTTCGTGCCAGTGCCGAACCGGCCGAAGGATTCTTCGAACTCCGGCAGGTCATGGTAAATGGAAAGCCCGGTGAGCTCAACAGGTATCCTGCCGAGCCGGCTGAGCTCCGGGATGTTGCCCTCGCGGGTGTTTTCGACTCCTATGCAGCCGGTGTGGCGAGCCTGGTTCTCGAGCGGTTCCCGGGAAGAGGTCTGAGGCTTGAGGTTAACCGTCGGACGCTTCCTCTGAAGAAGGGTCTTTCGTCCTCGGCTGCCGTGTCGGTTCTTACCGCTCGAGCGTTCAATCTGGTCCATTCACTTGGGCTTTCGATCGAGGAGGAGATGGAGTTCGCATATCAGGGAGAGGTCCTGACCGGCTCCGAGTGCGGCCGCATGGATCAGGCATGCGCATTCGGCAGTGATCTGGTGCTTCTGACGCTTGACGGGGATCGAATGGATGTGAGAAGGCTCAAACCAGCCTGTACTCTGTCAATTCTTCTGGTGGATCTTAACGCCGTTAAGAACACTCGCCTGATCCTCAGAGATCTCAACGCAGCCTTCGTCTCCGGAAACCCCGGCGTTCGTGATGCCCTGGGAAGGGCGAACCACAGGATAGTCGACTCCGCATGCAGCGCCGCTGCAAAAGGAGACCCGGAGGCTCTGGGAGCCCTGATGACGGAAGCCCAGGAGATCTTTGATCGGCAGATTGCGCCGATCTGCCCTGATCAGCTCAGATCACCCGTGCTTCATGCAGTTCTTTCCCATCCCATGGTTGCTGAATGTGCTTGGGGCGGTAAGGGAGTAGGCTCACAGGGAGATGGGGCTGCTCAGCTGCTGTGCCGGGATGCCGAAACCCGCAGGGATCTATCGGAAGCCCTGGAACGGGACATGGACGTTTCCTGTCTCGAGCTGACCATACAGAAGAGTCCGTAAAGCATCGGTTGTCTTGATCCCATTCGAGTTGCGCTGGTATTATGTTCCCATGTATCGGTTTCGGTTGACGCATGTTATATCCGGATTTCTCTGTGCTGGATTCAGCCGTAGAAAGGCACGGCGTGCCGAGTGGACTGAGCAGTAAACTCTGGAGCAACAGGCTGGTCCGGTTCACCACGGGCGGCTGTTTCAACCTCCTCAACAGACTCTGCTGGGCATTCCTGTTCTCTCTGGCTGGCTTGCCGATCTGGCTCAACTACGGCCTGGTGCACCTGATCACACTTGTTTTCGGCTACACTTATCACACTCTCGTTACGTTCAGGCAGAAGACCAGCCTTGTCAGTTTCAGGAAATTCGTGCTTTCGGTCATCGGCCTTCGCGTGGTGGACTACTGTCTGGTCGTTGCGACGAACCATCTCGAGTCGATTCGAGCACGGATGTACGGTCTTCCCGGAATCGGCTCCTTCGTGGGTGACAACCTCTTCTACATCAGCATATTCACTGTCTCGGCCATCATGTTCGTCATTCGCTACACCGTTTTCAGGAAGATTACGTTCGCGAAGGCTTCCGAGCAGGATGACGATGGGAAGATGCTTCCCGGCACACAGGACTCCCGGAAGGATAACTGAGCATGGGCCCTGTCTTCATCGCGGGGTGCGGCCGCTCGGGAACATCCTATCTTCGCACGATTGTGGATGCTCACCCTGACGTATTCATACCTTCGGAATCCCTTTTCATACCGGACTACCTGAGGTTCGGTCGATTCGTACCCGAACGTCTGCTGAGATGGCTATTCTTCCATGAGCCGCAGCTGAAGTGCTGGTACGAGGGGGGGGCATTTGAAGGCGAAGGTATCGAACAGACGATAGCAATCGTTCACGAGAAGGCTGCGGGCAAATGGGGAGCAACCGTCTGGGGGCAGAAAACCCCCCGCTTCATCCGCCACGTGAACTTGCTCAACAGGACATTCCCGGGCATCAGATGGTTGCTCATTCATCGTGATCCCCGCGGGGTGGCTGCCTCCATGAAGAGGTCCGAGCAGCACACTTATTCCGTGGTCCGGGCATGCAGGCGATGGCTGAATGACAACAGGATGATCATCGATTTCCGCAAGAGCGGAACCAGCCCTTCGAACGTACTGCTGGTCGGCTTCGAGGAGCTCGTCCTGAATTACGACGAGATGCTTGTAAAGATATTCTCCTTCCTCTCACTCGAGCCGATTGACCGCGAGGAAGTCAATCGACTCGGGCAGCCGGTCTTTTTCAAACGCTCCCGTTTCAGGATCAACACGGTGCGGGGCGATCTGACTCCCGACCCAGGGATCATCGACAAATGGCGTGAAGTACTCACTCCCTCGGAGATAGCGTACGTCGAACAGACCTGTGCAGAGGAAATGAAAATCCTTGGCTACGAACCTGTTTCCGACGGTGACACAACGCCCGGAACGCTTTTCGTCAAGGGCAGCCTGAAGGATATCGCTATTCCCTTCAGGTACGTTCTCAACTGGCCCGAGTACCTCTACTTCACCGTGCTCCGGACTCTGATCATGCGGTTCTTCGCGTTGTGGCATTCCATCTCGAGATCAAACCACAAATTCGGGAGGGTGGAATGAAAAACATCTTATCAGGCTCTGGTCATCTCGTTGGAATCATCGTGGTGTGCAGCGTTTTCCTTGCCGCGGTACCGGCCGAAGGGCAGCAGGTGTTCACCGAAGTAAGCTCTGCAATGGGAATCTCCGGGCAGACCGGTCTGGGTGATTCCGTCGGCTGGTGCGATATAGACAACGACAGGGACCCGGACCTTGCCATAGCGAATCAGGATGGCTCGGGTTTCTGGCTTTACAGGAACGACGGAACAACTTTCACGAACATCACAGCCTCAGCTGGTCTTGGCGGAATCACGGTCTACAGAATCATCTGGGCCGAGCTGAACGGTGACGATTACAGTGACCTTATCGTCTATTCCGGATCTAGTTCATCCACTATCTACCTGAACGATGGGAACAACCATTTCACAAATGGCGGTGTGGTCACAGGGGGAATCCTGGCCGCGGCCGATTTCAACAACGATGGCTCCGCCGATTTGCTCACCACAGGCAATTCAGTCACATCCATCCTCTACAACTCCGGCAGCGGCTCCTTCAGCCCTACGGTCATCGACTCCGACAGCTACTGGTGCGGAGTCTGCCTGGATTACGATCTGGATGGTGATCAGGATGTCTACCTCGGTACCTACGGAAACGATCCTAATGCCCTCCTCAGAAACGACGGAGTTTCATTCACGGATGTTACCGGCTCTGCGGGTGTAACCTGGACCGGGGGAACATCAGGGATAACGACGGGAGACTACAACAACGACGGTTTCCCCGATCTCTACCTCGGCAACACCTCCGCTCCGGGCTGCAAACTCTTCGCGAACCAGGGCAACGGAACTTTCACCGATGTAACGGCAGCTGCAGGCGTGACAGGCTTCACCGATACACGAACACCTTCATTCGTGGACTACAACAACGACGGACATCTTGATATCTACGTTTCAAACCACGACTTCTTCGTAAACAGCAGCCAGATGTACCGGAATAACGCCAACGGCACTTTCACCGATGTAGGTGAAGCGCTGGGACTATCGGGCGAATGGATGGGTGATTACTTCGGGCTGGGCTGGGCTGACTACAACGTCGACGGTGACATCGACCTCTTCGCGGCAGGACACATCGATAAGTACAACCTCTTCAGGAACGATCAAAGCGAGACTATGCCCGCAGGCTACATCAACCTGGAGCTGATAGGCACGGTCTCCAACAGAAACGCCATAGGAGCCCGCGTAGCACTTACTTTAGGTTCGGTTACCCTTACAAGGTGGGTCACCGCCGGAGAGGGTTATAATGACTTTCACGATTTCCCGCTGGAATTCGGCCTCTACTCGGCAGCAACGGTGACATCGCTCCAGATCGACTGGCCAAGCGGAATAGTGGAGACCTACGGTGGCATCGCTGCCGACATGTTCATCACTGCGATTGAGGGAGACACCCTCTACACAGGAATCGAAAACCAGGGAACATCCGTGACCCCCTTGGGGGACCTTGCTCTTACCTGCAGCCCGAATCCCTTCCAGGGCTTCGCGGTAATCCACTTCAGCTCTTCCCCCGGAGTGGAAACAGAGGTAGCCATGTTCGATCTGTCCGGAAGGAGGGTGAGAACCCTCTTAAGCGGAGTGACCGATGGGTCCGGGTCGGTATCCTGGGATGGAAGAGACAGAAGCGGGGCATACGTGCCGGAGGGCGTGTACATCTGCCTTCTCCGAACCGGGGCAGGAACTGCATCGGAGCTGGTTACGCTGATACGGCAGTAGAGAAGCCGGAAACCCCGAAGGATTCCCGGCTTTCCTGAATATCGGGGAGTTACGGAAGAAGAACCGTTTCGAATATCTGCTCCGTTTCGGATGATGCGTCTGCCATGAGCCTTTCGATTTCACCTCCGAAAAGCCTGCTCATCATGCCCGTGTTCATACGGGAGACAATAACGTCACCATCGGCTGTTTCGTACACGGCAACCCGGCAAGGCATCATCGAGGAGACGATGCGTGATTCGTCCTCCGAGAGTATCTGTCCTGCAAGGTCAACCTTGCAGAGTTCGATTACGGTGACTGGTGCTACATCGTATCCGCCACCGGCAACAGAAGTGCTGATTACGTGGACAGCAGGGATCTTCCAGCCAAGTTCTTCGGCTTCCGCCTGGATTCTCTCGATTGTCTCATCGTACGAGTAAAGGCTTTCCTGCTCATTGATCATCATGCCCGGAGCAAGGATAATTCCGAGTACTGCGACAAGAAGTGCTCCCGCGATGAAACTTGCTGCTCCCGTGACTACGTATTTGACGTTCATTCCATTGTCCTTTCCTGTACTTGCATCACTGGTTAAGCCTTATGGCTTAAATGTGCTTCCGATTTTCTGGCCGTCACACTGTCTTCCAGTCTGAAAGAAGTAATACCGGCCTCTATGAGAAGTGCGACCGCCGAGTCCGCGAGATCACAGAAAATATCACTGCAATACGCCAGGACAGTTCGATCGCCGGTGAAATTCGCAATGAAGTCTTCAAGTTCGTCCAGTGGAACCGACAAAGCGCCGGGAAGATGTTCGTAGGCGAACTCGTCATGGGACCTCACATCGATTACGAGAAACTCTCCGGAATTGATCATGTCGGTAAGGTTTCTGTCGTCAGGACATCGAAAAGGCTTCCGGGCAGCCTTCAGTTCCTTCATGTGAAGCTTCATATCCGGAAGGAGCTCCACTGCGAGACTCTTGAGGTTACCCATCAAGGCGATAACGCCTGTGCAGGAAACCGAGTAATAGGAAAATCTGCCCTCTTTCCTGAACTTGACGAACCCGGCATATCTCAGTTTCTGCAGATGATGAGAGACAGTTTTCACAGGCAGGGCAAGAGCCTCTGCAAGATCCTCAACCGATCTTTCTGCCTGGCTCAGACCGTCGAGAATCCGAAGCCTCTCGGGCGAGTCAAGAGCTTTCCCGAGCCTTGATATCTCTTCGAAGAAATCAGATTTTTCCATTTGCCTGCCCTTCTTACCAACGTTCCAACGAACGTTAGAATAACGAAACGGGAATGATTTGTCAAGCATGTAACAAAGCCTTGCCTGATCCTCTTCTTTCCTGAGAAGATGGAGAATGTGTATGATCATTTCGGAGTTGTTATTCGGATTGTCTATGGTCAGAGCTTTGTCGTGTCTGTACATGAAAGATCCAGAGGGATTGTCATTCACTGCCTGGACCGGACGCGATGGAAAAGAGGCGATGTAATGTCTCGAAAAATGGTATTCCTGTTTGTGTTGGTATGTTCTATCGTTCTTCTATCCTGTCTGAACAAACCAACTGCTCCAGATCCCTCTTTTCCAACAGAGACTCTCTTTGTCACAGAGATTGACACTTGCTCGATGCGCATCAACTGGCTGAGAAGCGAAGACGAGGATTTCGCTTCTTACCAGCTTTACCGATCTGAAATAGCAGGCATTGCCATGAATATGTCATCCTCAGAACTTCTTGGAGTATTCCAGGAATCCTCAGATACTTCCTTTGTTGATACATCCGTAGTTGAAGGCACGACATACTTCGTTGCCATGGCAACTTTGTCTAACTCCACGGATGATTTGTCGTGGAGCAACGAAGTGTGCGCAACAATTCCCTACTCGGGCACAATACCAGATGTTATCGGCCTGACAATCGACGAGATCCTGTCTGAAGGAGTGTCCGTTGTGCTTAACTGGGATCCCGTCCCAGGAGATATCGATGGCTACGTAGTGTTTTTCAAGGGAAATGGTGAAGGAGATTGGGTTCCTGTAGGTGATGTTCCGCTTACTACTTTTACACACGAAGCTCCATGCGCCGGGTACTATTCAGTCAAGGCATATTTGGGACTTGAGTACTCCCAGAATTATTCGAATGCTGTCACTACCATGCCAAATGAAGTAACCACTTTGTATACGATATGGAACAACTACGCCCCGGCAAGCACTCATTCCGGATTCATATTCGGTGCAACTGGCGGTGTAACCGGGCTTGCACCCAGCACTGCCTTCCTCCAGGACATTTACTGCTATGATGGCAGTTGGCCTCAAAGTCCCGTGGGTTTCTTCAGCGGCGCTGCTCCTCCTTATGGAAATGGGAATGCGACGATCATGTTCTTCTGGGGCACCCAGGGGTGGACAAACTACGGGGCGGCTCCGGGAGAGGGATATGACTGGTGGGAAACGGCGTATGTCGTCGAGGATGATGTGATATTCGCACATCTGTTTGACGAGTATTTCGTGAAAATCTATGTGATTGATATTCCTCAGCATCCCACTCAACCACTCGGTTACGGAGTTACATTTCACTACGAATTCCAATGCATCAATGGTCTTGCTCTTTTCACAACTGACAACACGATGGGAATTGACTAACCAGGTTAGAAGGAAGTGAGTTTACTCAACCGCCCTTGATTGGCTGACTGTGATTCATACGTATACAACAGTGAATTACAGGCACTGAAACGGTGCGCAGTTATCACGGGAGTGGCGAACGGTGTAGAATTGTTCTTCGGAGAACCTTCGCTTACTTGTTCAGGAATCTCCAGATGCAATCCAACTCGTCTTATTCGGTCAGGATGAACCATGTGGCAAAAGACATCTTCCATGAAATGGATAATGCTGCTAGTCGTTACGGCCTTCACACTAGCAGGTGCTTTCATACTCGTACTTGGTTTTTACGGATGCCCTGCAAGCGGATCCACGCTGCTCTCAGATCCTGTTCTGGAGATAACTGACCACGAAGGCACTTCGAGAATCGAAGAAGTTACGACCTGTATCGGCCTTCTGATGGCTGCCCGTCTCAAGCAGGGAATGGCCGTGTCAATACATGAAAGCCCAAGGAGTATTGTCATTCACTGGCCGGACCAGATGTGAACGTAATGAACGAATCCCTTTCGATAAGCCGGTAAATCATTTGTAGAACGGAACGAAAGAAGAATCAGAAGAACGGAAATGATCAATGATAATATCTGAAGAGTCGATACGTGAACCGCTTGAGAAGTGGCAGGATATCCTCAGACTGAGAGATTGGGACATCAAACCGGTAGTCGTTAAGCAGAAATGGAGAAAATCCGGGGATGTGAAGATAGACCGGGATAATCGAATGGCAGCAGTGATGATACATGAAAGCACCGTCCCGGCCCATCTTGAAGAAGTGGTTGTTCACGAGTTGCTCCATCTTAAGCTGTACGGCATGGATCAATTGATAGAAGAAACTCTGAACATTCTCTTTGGTGCTGATGATTCCGACCCCAAGAAGGAATTCGCCACGGGGATGTTCATGCTGGAACTGGAATCAACCGTAGAGGACCTGACTAAAGCCCTGCTCACAGCACACACCAACCAGACAGACTTCTGGTTCAAGCGAGTGGACAAGCAGATAAGTGATGAACTCGAATAGCAGCATTACCAAATCCTGTAGAGAAGTCATCCAGACGTAAGAGATCGGAGATACCGAGTAATGGATACGGAAACAGCGGAAAACGGTCTCTTCAGCTTCAGGGTCGAGTTCAGCATCCAGTGTCCCAGGTGTGACAGACCTTTACCACTGGATGGGCCGGTAGAGAGAGCCCACTGCAAAAGCTGCCAGTCGGACATAGATATACCGCGGGACTACTGGACCGAGACTCTTGCCAGTTCCTGCAGGAAAATGCAGAAAGTAAAGATTGGCGAGGGTACGGGCTCGATTCTGATCGGTACGTTCCAGGGCAACCTCACGCTGGCCAGATTCGACCCCTACTGCGACAGCCGCAAGACCTCCTTCGATGACCCGTGGCAGCTTGCCCCTGGAACCGAGTACACCTGTTCGAAATGCGGCGCGGTCTACTCTGTGCAAACCCCTCCAGCTGGCTAAGTGCGGAGGTGCCTAGAATCCGGGTTCTTATCAATGCCCTTCTCTCCGGAGAATCTTCACTCAGGTCTACTGGATCAGGGACAAAGCCTGTTTCGATAACCTTTCCTTCATGTTCGGGGCAGCTCGAAGTGGACGGCAGCAACAGGTTCATCAAATGTCAGTACTGTAGCGGCCAGGTGTATCTTCCAGACGATCTCTGGCTCCGTTTTCATGGTGGAAAGCGGAAGAGACGATGGTTCGTGATCTGCGAGCACCTGGAAGATGAGTAAGGAACAGGAAGGTATCCTGCATCGGATCAATCCTCCCGAGCCATGTCTGGTATACCGTTACAGCCCTGTGAAAGCCGGCCCGCCTAGTGATGGGAGTCCGCGAAGGACACGTCCATGAGGCCTGCAGAGGCGGGGCTGAGCTGGACCTCCCAGGCGTTCCCATCGACGAGGCCGAGGATAACACCTCCTGCTTCTCCCTGGCCGACCGCCCAGGCGTTATTGGTGTCGATCGCACATATCCTCAATATGAGGTAGCCCGAAGCCGCTCCGGGAACGTCCTGTTCGATCCAGTTATCCCCGCCATCCGTTGTCAGATAGATGGGACCGTAGTCTAGGCAGGTCCAGACATCGGTCTGGCTCACCGGGGCGACACCGTTGGTATCCCAGGCTTCCGTCGACCGCATCAGAGAGTCCGGTATGCAGAGTTCCCAGATGTCACCGCCATCGGTGGTCCTGGCAAATGTATAGCCATGCCCCACCAGCCAGGCGTGATTGGCATCCCAGGCGCTTATGGAGAGCAGTGGGTATCCCGAAAGGAGAACCGAATCCCCCTGGGGGGTCCATGAAGTGCCGCCGTCTGACGAGTGGATCAGTATCCCGTTCGCTCCTGCCGCATCTCCGCCGCAGGCCCAGATGTGGCTGTCATCGAGTGCGTAGATGCCCTCGAACCAGTAGCCGTCGTATGCCGGATCCGACATGTCCATCCAGGTGATTCCCCCGTCGTTAGTATGGATTATCGTGTTGCCGCTTCCGCTCATCCAGACGTCATCAGCATTCAGCACACTGGCAGATAGCAGTTCCGCATTAGGGATGTTACCGGCGTTGCCGATCCTCTCCCAGGTCTCCCCGGCATCGATTGTTCTCAAAATGGTGGCATAGCCATCAGCTGGAACACCGCAAGCCCAGGCTCGGAGAGAGTCCACGGCTCTGATGGCTTCGAGAGAAACGTCGGGGATAGATGTAGCATTCCCCTGTCGCGTCCAGGAGTTACCGTTGTTAGTTGTGTGCATTATCATGGCATAGCCACCGACAGAAGCTCCAACCACCCATCCATCATAGCCTGTGAACACAGAAGGTCCGGAAACTTCACCGCAGGACAGGGTGAGCATTCCAACCAATGCGACAAGCAGTATTGTCCTCGACTTCTCTGACCGGGTCATGATAACCGCCTTCCTGTGCATGAAGATATTCTGAAATGCAAATGATTAGGAATGAGGATAATACTCCAGCGTATCGGAGTCTACAACAAGTGAATACCGATAACATTGAATAACCCAACACCGGTCGGATGCGCTGAATGGAAAAGATGCAGAACCACTTCTCGAGGAGCTTACGTCGAAGACTCTGGCAACAGCCTTGGCGGAGTATCTTGATCGATTATCGATCTTTCTTCGTTGAATCGTCAGTAGAGGGCATTAATGCTATCGTAAGAATTACTGATTCTCTACCTTCAGACTGTTGAATAAGTAGAGCAGCTCTGTAATTGCCATTCCACGGCATACTTCTATTACTCTCTGGACTGAACATGAACTGACCCTCCTGCAGCGACTCGCTAATGATCTCCTTTGACCTATATTGCCCCTACATCATTACAAACTATGTTCTAATTAGGGTTGACATTGTTACAAATTATGTAATATATATCAAACCAGAAAGGAGGTCTGCATGTTCCCGAGAAAAATAGTGGAGTACATGGAGAAATGGATCAATGGTACAAAACGCAAACCTCTTCTTCTCCGTGGGGCAAGGCAGACCGGTAAGACATCAGCAGTTCGTTTGTTTGCTGGTAGTATGCCTGGATATCTCGAGGTTAACCTTGAGGCACCTGGAGAAAAGGCGGTGTTTGAACGCATGCTTCCGGTGAGGGATCTTGTCAGCGCTCTGCGACTCTCGAGGGGCGTTACTGCTCCTCTGCAGGAATCCCTGCTCTTCCTTGATGAAATCCAGATGAGTCCATCGGCAATCCGCTATCTGCGTTTCCTGCAAGAGGAAGTCCCAGAGCTTCCTGTAATCGCTTCCGGTTCACTCCTGGAGGTCTACCTGTCCAGATCAGGCATGGAGTTCCCTGTAGGAAGAGTTGAACACAGTTTCATGTACCCAGTTACTTTCAAGGAGTATCTAACTGCATCAGGTCGTTCAGATATGCTGGAAATGATTAACACGATTCCTATGCAGGAGTATGCTGTTCCTCCTATCTACAGAGAGTACGTGAAGTATGCTTTTCTTGGTGGGATGCCGGAGATCGTGCAGGCCAGGCTGAATGGTGCTGAAGCAGAAGATCTCGGAACGCTCTACTCATCGCTCTTAATCTCATTTCTCGACGATGTTCCCAAGTATGCTTCGAGCCGGATGATGTCAGACGTCCTGAGACATTGCCTTGAAACAGCACCCCCCGAGGTCGGTAGCAGGATAACTTTCGTCGGGTTTGGAGGCTCTTCATACAGATCGAGAGAGGTTGGAGAAGCCTTCAGAACGCTGGAGAAAGCCATGCTGATATATCTGTTGCTTCCGACCGGTTCGACTTCTCCACCAGTGCGGTTGAACAGGCGGAAGTCCCCGAAGCTTCTATTCCTGGACTCAGGGCTTCTAGTCCATTCCCTAGGCACACAATGGGAGGAGATGGACTTCGAGGACCTGAACTCATCCTTCAGGGGGGCGCTTGCTGAGCAGTGTGTCGGCCAGGCGCTACTGGCAGATCAGATGAATTCCATGCCGTCTCTCAGTTTCTGGGCACGCAGCAAGAGGGGGTCGAATTCAGAGGTCGACTTCATGATACAGCACAGGGGCAAGCTGGTACCTATCGAGGTGAAGTCGGGGGCAACCGGAAAACTCAGATCCCTGCATAGATTCGTTGAGGACTCAGACCAGGAGCTGACAGTGAGATTTTACGGAGGAAAAGTTCAGATTGATAACCTGCGAACACCTTCAGGAAAGGAATTCAGATTGCTTAACCTTCCACACTTCCTGGCTAGTGAGTTACCCCGGTATCTGGATTGGATAATCGATCAATAGGGTGCCATGATGAGCGAGAAGAAATGGCGGGCCTTCTGAGTTCGAGTTGGAACCCGTTTGTAGAGTGGATGGAAGCTCTAAACTCAGATCCTACTCGATTACCACGAATCTCTGCATCGCAATGACATTTACTGAGATCGTCCTCTCTTCAAAATGCATCCTGAAAACAATTGCGGAGAATAGAATATTTCGGTAATCATGGGTTGCGTTCCAATAATATCATGATATATTTGGAATACACTCCATTAATACCGAAGGAATATTATGAAAACAAGATATCTGCAAAGCGTTATAGAACATGACCTGAATACAAAAATGGTTTTTCTGGCTGGTCCAAGACAGGTTGGTAAAACTACCCTTGCCAAGATGTTGGCAACGGGATACTCCCACCCGGTTTACTTGAACTGGGATAATCCAGATCACAGGCAGAAAATAGACAGAATGCACTGGAGTCCTGATGCCGATCTGCTTATTCTGGACGAAGTACATAAGAACCCGGGATGGAAAAACCTTGTAAAGGGCATCTGGGATACCAGGACAAGTGATATGCACATTCTGGTCACCGGTAGTTCGAGGTTGAATATCTACCGAAAAGGCGGGGATTCGCTCTCCGGAAGATACCATCTTCACAGATTGCATCCTTTTTCGCTGAAAGAATACTCGTTGAGAAGTAGTGAGTCGTTTCAAATACAACAAGATATTCCACCAGATCTTGATTTCAATGTTGAGGCAGACAACCTTGCACAGCTTTTGGAGTTCGGAGGTTTTCCCGAACCTCTGCTTGCATCGAACAAACGACAGTGGCGAAGATGGAAACGAAACAGATTTGAAACTGTTATCCGGGAGGATATAAGAGATACATCCAGGGTAAACCTGATCACAAAACTGGAGACGATGGGACGTATGCTTAACAGTCGGGTATGCTCTCCACTCTCAATGAACTCTCTGGCCGGTGACCTGCAGGTTAGCCCGAAAACTGTGAAGAGCTGGCTTTCAGTATTTTGCGAAAACTACTTTGCTTTCAAAGTTCCTCCATACCATAAAAGCCTTCAAAGAGCTTTACGAAAAGAATCAAAATACTATCTCTGGGACTGGTCAGTTCTTGAGGATCAGGGTACACGGTTTGAGAACATCGTTGCCTCTCACCTTCTGAAATTCTGCCATTTCATTTCCGATGTATACGGTTTTTCCTTGAGACTCTTCTATTTGAGGGACACTGATAAGCGGGAAGTTGATTTCCTGATGGTCTGGGAAAATAATCCCTGGTTCATCGTAGAATGCAAACAAAAGCCCGGGGGAAAACTTACGCATATCAAATACTTTGCCGATCGCCTTGGAGTTGAAAAAAGATATATGGTCGTTAGAGAAGATGGCGTCGATTACTTTGAGCATAATTCCCGTATACGGGTCATCTCAGCAAACAGATTCCTGAATGCACTTGTTTAGACACCTGGAGAAGCCTGTTTCGAAAGTGGAGCCTGCTGGACAATACAGGTGACTTGATCTGGTTTTCAGGCACATTCATGACTCCAGGTGATCCAGATCCAGAAACAGGATATTACGAGCGAAGTTTTACCTGGTTCAATAAAGATGCCCCACATGTAATCAGTTCAGATGGTTCGAGGATCATCTACGGGAATCTGGACCACATCATGATCGTGAAAATCACACCTGAGATAGAGTAGCTAACTCAAACATTTAATGAGATTTAAGTCTGGCGGGCTTTCTAAGCTCTAGTTGGAACCCTTTTGCGAACTGGATGTCAGCTTTAAGATCAGCTCCTACTCGATCACCACGAATCTCTGCGTTGCCGTGAACCCCCCAGAAACCATCCGACAGAAGTAGATCCCTGGAGTAAGTTCTTCAAGCTGAACCTGATGAACTCCCTGTGAGTACTCTTCTTGATCTGTGGTTGATACGAGATGTCCTGTCAGATCGAAGACTAAGAGTTCAACCAGGGCCATCTCTGGAACTGCGAAGCCAATGCTCGCTGCACGAAAGGACGGATTAGGTTGTGTCCCCAGGAGCATGTACTCCGAAGTATGCTGCTCATCCTCAATGCTAAGGGGGTTCCAGGATATGGTTACATCGTCAAGAGAAGGAGTGGCGTATGGATCGCCTGTTTCAAGCACTGCCCTGTACTGAAGATAACTGTCGTAATCGCTGAGAAGCCCCTCCAGGCTACCTGGTGTGAACAGCGTATCCGACCAGCTTCCAGGTGATCCCATATCGTCGGTGGCTCGAACTTGGAATCCTACAGCTGTGCCTGGTGGTTCTTCGCAGTTCCAATCGATTGCTCCCCAGTCAGGGTCATTGCCAAGGTAGAGCCAGCTCGATTCCAGTGAACCATGATCATATCCGATTACATCCCACCAGGTGATGTCATCAAGTTGCCAGGCAGCTCCCAGCACATCCACATCACCGTCACCATCAACGTCTGCGGCATACACTGATAATGCAGTATCAAAGTTACCGTCTATTATGTGCTCGGCCCATGCGGTTCCCGCCCCATCGGTGTTCTCCCACCAGGTGATGTCATCAGCATACCGAGCGGCGCCCTGTATATCCATATCGCCGTCACCATCAATATCGGCAGCACAGACTGATTCTGCACCATCGAAGTTGCCATCGACCAGGTGCTCGGTCCATGCGGTACCGGCGCCATCAATATTCTCCCACCAGGTGATGTCATCGGCCTTGTAAGCAGTTCCCAGCACATCCATATCACCGTCACCATCAACATCGGCAGTATAGACTGAAGTTGCACCATCAAAGCCAACGCATACTATGTGTTGGGTCCATACGGTGCCCGCTCCATCGGTGTTCTCCCACCAGGTGATGACATCGTTGACCCCAGCAGCTCCCAGCACATCCATATCACCGTCATCATCAACATCGGCGGCATATACTGACCATGCACCCCCAAAGTCACCGTCTAATACGTGCTCGGTCCATGCGGTACCAGCTCCATCGGTGTTCTCCCACCAGATGATATCATTGATATTATACGCGGCTGCCAGAACATCAATGTCACCGTCACCATCAATATCAGCAGCATAGACTGAAACTGCACCGCCATTGGGGTTGTCTATTGTGTGCTCGGTCCATACGGTACCCGACCCATTTAGGTTCTCCCACCAGGCGACGTCATCGTTAGCGGTTTTCGACCAGACATCGTAAGCAGCTCCCAGCACATCCATATCACCGTCACCATCAACATCGGCAGCGTAGACAGAGTAGGCCTCATAAAAGTCACCGTCTACTGTGTGCTCGGTCCATACGGTACCCGCTCCATCGGTGTTCTCCCACCAGGCGATGTCATCGTTGCCAGCACCCAGCACATCCATATCACCGTCACCATCAACATCGGCAGCATAGACTGAAGTTGCAGATGAAAAGTAATTGGCTACAAGATGCTGCACTGGAGGGGTAAGGATGGTTGTCATCAACTGCAGCATACCTCCGGTGCTGTCAATCTGGCTGGAAACATTGTAGCAGTCACCCCAGTCAGTAACAGGGCCCGGAACTCCGTCTCCGCCGGACCAGTCGGCCTGGGTAGCGGAATCGGCATAAGCTTCAAGTGGTGCAAGCACAAACAGCAAAATGGCAAAGACAACACTTCTCGAGCGCATCACTTTCCTCCTCCAACCCATTGGTCCGGAAGGAGAATACAATTGCATGTACGTCAGGTGAATTGTGGCAACGCATGTCAAGTACGCCCCTTACCGGACCCACTTAGTTACTTGGTGTGTAAGATTCAGATATGTGAATCTCAGATATATGTCAATGGAAACACAATAGAACAGATAGAAGCATACTAGACAAGGAGGGTATTTAGTTCAGATTTAAGTCTGGCGGGGTATCTTGATCGATTATCGAACTCAACTCGAAGAACACTCAGAGCACCTATCAGACGTCTTTGGAATCGTCATATAACTCATCCCTGCAATGTTCGTTGTATCATTACAGACCAGCATGTACGGATGACCGGACTGATATTGCGTTGACATACCACGCATATGCGAGGTATATACACGCATAATGAACACGCTATCAGAGTTGCTTTCCTCGAGAACCCGTGCTGAGGTGTTCAGGCTTCTGTTTGGCTTGAGCAGACAGGAGCTGCACATCAGGGAAGTTGCACGAAGATCTGGCTGTAGCGAGGCTACGGTCAGACAGGAGCTTGTCAAACTGGGCAGGCTGTCTCTTGTCATACCTAGAAGAGAGGGGAACAGGCTCTACTACAGCGCCGATCAGGAGCACCCGCTGTTCCCGGTCATCCATAATCTGGTCTTGAAAACATCAGGGCTGGTTGATGTCCTGAATAGCGTACTGCATGACCACTCGATCGATTTCGCCTTCGTCTTCGGATCTATTGCGAGAGGAAACGAGTCCTCTTCAAGCGATGTAGACCTGATGGTGATCGGGGACATCGGACTGAGGGACTTGGCGGGACTGCTTGCTGGTCTGCCTGAGGTTATAGGCCGGGAGATCAATCCACATGTCATGTCGAAGTCAGAGTACAGGAAGAGAGTTGAGAACCAGGACCATTTTGCTGTGAATGTCCTGAAGGGCCCGAGGCTATTCGTAATCGGGGACAAAGATGAGTTTGAAACAATGGGAAAGTAACGGCTGGCTGGCAGTCGAGTCCTCTAGTAGAGAAGAGATCGGAAATCTCCTTGCCATCGCGGATCGTGATGTTTCGGATGCCTCAGGATCGATCTCAGTCGACTGGCAATTCGGAATAGCCTACAACGCAGCGCTTAAGCTTTGTACGATCCTGCTTAGAGCCGAGGGCTACAGACCTGCTCATGGTTCCCATCACTTCAGAACGATCATGTCGCTTCCACTGATCCTTGGTGAGGAGTGGTCCGACCGAGCCGCCTATCTCAATACTTGCCGCCTACTCCGGAACACCATCGAGTATGACTATATCGGAGGCGTGACCGAAGAAAACGTTAAGGAATTACTTTCGTTTCTCAGTGGATTCAGAACCACTGTCAAAGACTGGCTTAATAGAGTTCACCCGGAACTGTTTTAGTCTCTCTTGTTCGGGCTTCATGGCGGGCCTTCTGAGTTCGAGTTGGAACCCCTTCCTGTTCTACATGAGGTCAATATGCTTGAGGGAATTCAGCAGTCAGCACACGTGTGCAGAATAGTCAAGCAGATCGCCTTTGGTCTTTACCGTTCAGCGGTATCGTGCTATACATAGCTGGGTAAAAGTATAATAAGGATTCGCCTATGGTACGGAGGTATAGCAAGTGCAGATATCTGAGTTCATCGAGCATCCCAGTGGCAAACTCATCAAGACGTCCCAGGATTACTGGGCATTCGTGCCAATGCCGCTGGAACCTTCGATAAGGCTGGACATGCAGCTGGTACGAAGTCTGTCCAGTGCAGACAGAGCTCTCAGTGAACTAGCTGGCATTGCGCGAACTCTACCTAATCCGCATCTGCTCATCGGACCTTTCATGAGACAGGAAGCAGTACTATCCAGCAGAATCGAAGGGACACAGGCATCCTTCTCTGATCTTCTCTACTTCGAAGCAGCCAGTGTTACGGAAAGCCGATCCCCTGATGTCAGAGAAGTGGCGAACTATGTGAGAGCAATGGAGTACGGGCTGTCCAGGATTGAAGAGCTACCGCTGTCACTGCGCTTGATCAGGGAGATACATGCAATACTGATGGAAGGAGTCAGAGGTAACAGAAGCACGCCTGGCGAATTCAGGCGCTCCCAGAACTGGATTGGACCTCCGGGATACTCACTGATGGACGCTACCTATGTTCCCCCTCCCGTGAGTGACATGATGAAGGCTCTAAATGACCTCGAAAGCTACCTCAATTCCGAAACAGAAACCCCTCCACTCATAAGGCTGGCAATGATCCATTACCAGTTCGAAGCCATACATCCCTTCCTGGACGGGAACGGACGTATCGGAAGACTCCTGTCTGTTTTGCAGCTAGTGGCGGACAGTCTTCTGCCACAGCCATTGTTGTACCTCAGTGCTTACTTCGAACGGAACAGGAGCGAGTACTATGATCTGCTTCTTGATGTAAGCAGGAAAGGATCATGGGCAACGTGGGTAATGTTCTTCCTCAATGCTGTTGAAGTACAGTCGAGAGACGCTATAGATAAGTCAGATCGGCTCCTCAACCTGTGGCGAACGTATCGGGACAGATTACAGGAAGCAAGAGCCTCTGCATTACTGCTCCAGATGGTTGATCACCTCTTCGAATTCCCTGCGATCTCCAATCCATCAACATCCAGAAGGTTGGGAATAACGCAACGATCAACCCAGCTGAATATCGAGAAACTAATCGATGCAGGCATACTCGAAGAAATCACCGGACAAAAGCGTAACCGAGTGTATGCAGCCCATGGTATCATCGAGATAATAGACCCAGGATCCGCTCCGGCTGGATGATACGAGTGAGAAATTTAAGTCTGGCGGGGTATCTTGATCGATTATCGAACTTTCTTCGTTGAAGCTTCTGATGACAAAAGTAAAGTAATCAAACAGATTTCTGAGATCCTGTGTACTGCTTGCTGATGATACATCTAGCTTCGCTTATGGAAAGCATATATTCAGACCAGACCTGGACATGAATTTCCGTTATTCAGTAGTACAGGAAGCGGCTTAGATGCATATATACAGCAAAACAAGGGAGATGCTTTTCATACTCCTTTGCATCGCAGCAAGCATTTCCAGTGCGTTCTCGATAACCGGGACTGTCACTTACTCGGATGGGACTCCGCTGTACGGAAGACAAATTTATCTCATACGAGAGACTGAGTCCGGGGGAATTCGTCTGGCTGGTATCGATTACAGCGATGGAAGTTATGCTTTCGAAAACCTGGACGAAGGAGACTACCGGATACAGATCTTGAGCTGGAGAACTAGAGCTGGAATCGAACGGGCAGTCGAGGGAGATTACGATTTATATGCCACAGGCTATCCTGGTTGGTCTGTTTCTGAACACCTCAGCTCGGATATGAAAGTCAATTTTATCGCAGAAGCCAAATCGTACTATCCTGAACCAGAGATCAGGGATTCTCTTCTAACATCCGTATCGTTTCAGACCAACTGGAATGCCATCTCTAGATGGAACTCCTGGAGTCAGGAATGGGAGTTCGGAGACAACTTCGCTTCGTCTCATGGAATAGACTGGCTGTCACAGCCTGGCTCAATCGTTCTTTCGTCCACCGATGCTACCTGTTCTCAAGGTATGACACGTCTGTTCAGAGATGATTTCGATGGTGATGGTGCCCTGGATTTGATCGGAATCCGCTCGAACTATCAGAACAGGCGGAGTGACGAAATTTACGTTCTCAGAGGTGGGGAAGGTTATTCGGGACAATGGGAACTCGTTGACCTGGGTAGTGAATTCGGGTGCAGTGAATTGTGGAGGCTGGTAGTCGATGACATCGATCAGGATGGACTGACCGAAATAATCACATGTAGCTGGATGCCCTCTCTTGGTGTTGGACACCGAGTGATACTTTTCGATAGAGAAGGTGGTACAGGTGTATGGACCTCGAGAATCCTGAGCGAGGAGTGCTGCAGGTTATGCTACGGTGATCTCGATGCTGATGGCTTCATTGACCTGGTGATGAGCACCACACGGTCGAACTCGTCCGGGCAAACAATTATCGACGGTCATGTTCTTTCTGCGGAAGATGACTCCCTGACCAGAACGGTCTATCCAGACAGAATCCTTTTATACGATAACGAGGGGCACACACGATACGGCGCCCCCCTCGGGACATACGTAGACATAGTCGGCAATGAGAGGCCAGAACTAATCACTTACCGTGGAATCTGGGGTCAGAATACACAGCAGGGCATCGAAGAGGCTTCCGGTTCGAGACGCCTGGCCTTCGATGGACATTTCACCCCGTACGTCGATACAGCCGACTTGAATCAGGACGGGCGTCTGGACCTCATCTGCGGTAGCGAGGACTACAAGATCAGGTATTACCTGAACACCAGTGACAGGCCTTATGAGTGGGGCTGGTATACGATATTGCCCATAACCTCAAACAGCGCTGATGTCTGTATTTCCGAGGACTTCGATGGAGACGGTGATTCGGACATCATCGCCTGTGGACAGGGGGGTGTCTGCTGGATCGAAAATGTCGATGGATTCGGGAACGAATGGGAAGAACACATTGTAGATTCGGACTGTTTCGATGTCGAGTCCCCCCTCCTGATCCAGTGCGACAGCGATCCAGAAATGGAAATCGCCGGTCTAGTCTACTATTGTGAGGCAGATGCACCACATGAGACTAGGATCTGGGGCCGTAATCCTGAACTTCGCAGAGGAGTACTCTATTCATCTCTTATGGTTTTCGAAGGTGCTCCTGAGAATCTGCAGATTGACTGGGATACAGAACAAGAAAGCCAGGGTTCGGTCGAATTCAGGATCCGAACCGGCAGTTCGCCTTTCTCCCTCGGGGAATGGTCAGAACCGATTACCACTCCATCTGATATCTCGTGTCTTCTTAGAGATGGAGAGTATTTCTACCAGTACATGGCCACACTGGAAAGCATACCTTGGCGGGCAGGACCGGTACTGAAGGAGGTTAGGTTCACCTATCAGTTCCCGTATACACTGATTGGTCATCCTTGGCGAGGAGAAACTCCTATCTACATATCTCGATAAATGGTCTATCCTGAGTAAGATTCTATTTGTAGCTGGCGGGCCTTCTAAGTTCGAGTTGGAACCCGTTTGTGGTGTGGATTGCAGCTCTAAACTCTACTTCTACTCGATCACCACGAATCTCTGTATCGCCGTGAATTCTCCTGCAACCATTCGGCAGAAGTAGATACCTGGAGCTAGCTCTTCAAGCTGCACATAGTGATATCCAGCCACGTACTCATCCTGAGCTGTTTCAACCAAGAGACGCCCAGTGAGGTCGTAGATCGAGAACTCTACCGGGGACATCTCAGGGACTGCGAAACAAATACTGCTAGCTCCACGGGAAGGATTGGGTTCAGCTCCGAACAGTAGATATTCCGTAACCTGTGGCTCAACCTCTACACCTTGCGGGTCCCAGGTTATCATCACGTCGTTGAGTATGGGGGTTACATCAGGATCGGGTGTGTTAAGAATCGCCCTGTACTGCACGTACCTGTCACCATCGTTCAGGATACCTGTCAGCATACATGCTGAAGTCAGTGTATCAGACCAGGCTCCCAAGTTGGTGTAATTGTTCGATGCCCTTACCTGGAAAGAAACTGAAGTACCAGACGGAGTGTTAGATGACCATTCGAAGTAATCCCAGGTTGGCTCCGTATCTGTATCGAGAATGCTCGATTCCAGCGAACCAGCAGGTTCATGTCCTGTAAGGTCCCACCAGGTGATGTTGTCATCTCCCTCGGCAGCACCAAGTACATCCATATCACCATCACCATCCATATCAGCAGCATAAAT
>CBDUZS010000013.1:0-49150 GCA_965371785.1 uncultured bacterium | reverse complement strand
CCCGGCCCCACCAACCACAGCAGCAGAGGAAGCGTAACCGCCGCTTGAACCGCAAAACCGGTGAAGCAGTAGACCCGGTCCATCGCCAGGTCCAGGAGATCATGCCGGTCTCGGGCTTCCGGCAGCCACATCCCTCATCCGGGTGGTGAGGGCAGTAGTAGATGCCCCGTATGACACCCCCCGCATCGGCAGATAACCTGAGCAGCTCACTGTGTATTTCTTCCACGTTCGCCAGGGTGGTATAGCCCCGCGCTACGGCGGACTGGTTCGTGACGACCACAATGGGGTGGCCTGCCCTGGACAGTGCGGCAAGAGACGAGAAAACGCCCTTTACGGGAATCCACTGGGACAATGACCTGACGTAGTCATCGCAGTTCTCGTTTATCACACCATCTCTGTCGACGTAAACGGGGAGAGGACACATCTCAGGTGGCAAGCCTTTCTTTATGGTACTCCACTAGATCCCTAAGACCTTCTTCGAAGGCAATTGTCGGTTTCCAGCCGAGTATTTCCGCTGCCCGTTTCGCAAGCAGGGAAATTCGTTCTATCTCTTCGGGCAATGGGGGGCCGAAGGATGGTTTGAGATCCGTTCCGACGTAGCCCCTTATGATCTCGTCCAGTTCGATTACGGACCTGCCTGCACCCCAGCCTATGTTGAATATCATTCCCGAAATATCCGAACGGCTCAGATCCATGGCCAGATGGTTTGCCCTTGCTATATCGGTAACGTGAACGTAGTCACGCAGCTGATGTCCGTCACCGTTTATCTGCGGAGAGATACCCCTGAGATACATCAGCGTGAAGATTGCCGTAACACCTGCTTCACCGTATGGGTTCTGTCTGGGACCGTACACGTTCGGATAGCGGAGGATAACGTAGTCGAGAGAGTAGAGATGCCTGTAGAGAAAGAGGTAGTGCTCGACGGTATGCTTGCTGATTCCGTAGTGACAGATGGGATTGACCGGGTGAGTCTCCTCAACGGGTATGCTCTCGGGCTCACCGTAAACCGCACCGCCCGTGGATGCGTAGACGATTCGCTTTACTCCTCCTCTGACCGATGCTTCGAGAAGGTTCAGAGTGCCGCAGATGTTCACTTCGGCATCGAAGAGAGGTTCCCTGACCGATCTCCTTACATCCATCTGCGCGGCATGGTGGCAGAGAATGTCGTATCCGCCGCCTGCAATGAGATTCTCGGCTTCAGGGCTTCTAATATCCATCTCATGAAAGCTCGCATCGCTGTTCACGTTTTCCCGGAAGCCTGTGGAGAGGTTGTCGAGCACATGGACTTCATATCCCTGTTCGAGAAGGTAGTCGGTGACGTTGGAACCTATGAATCCTGCGCCGCCTGTGACGAGAACCTTCATGAACGAACCTCCACTTTCAACTTCATGGTCAGCCCCGAAACTTACGGTGGATACGAATGGGGTCAAGGTCGAAGTGGACAGATAGAACAAATAGCACAATCGTTCATGCATTAGGAGGTGAGAAGATGAAGGTTCTGCTGCTCTGTGGCGGCCGTTCGGTCGAATGGGAGATATCTCTCAAGTCAGCCGAGTTCGTACGCTCCGTTCTGGAGAACGGAAGATCTTCGCATTCCGTTGTTACGGTTGAAATTGATGCCAACGGTGGTTGGCGTCTCGACGGCAGACGGGTCTCAATCGTTGCAACCTCCGGAAGATGGAAGTTTATCTGCGGCAACAAGGAATTGCTTTTCGATATCGTTTTTCCCGTACTCCATGGTCCTTACGGTGAGGATGGATCAGTACAGGGCTTCTGCATGACGGCCAACTGGCCCTGTGCGGGAGCAGACGTCATGGCTTCAGCCATCGCTATCAACAAGATCACCAGCAGGCATCTGATCGAATCCGCAGGCATACCGGTCGTGCCATGGGTATCGTTCACTCGAACCTCGGCAGATGCCGGCATTGGCGCCATAACCAGCATCGGCTATCCCTGTTTCGTGAAACCTGCCCATCTCGGAAGCAGTGTCGGGATATCGAAAGTGAAAAGCCCTGTGTACCTGATGCAGGCACTGGACAAGGCGTTTCAATACGACCCTGAAGTAGTCGTCGAGATGAGTCTCGAAAACGCAAGAGAACTCGAAATCAGCGTTATTGGAGACGGCAGGGGTATCGACGTCTCCGTTATCGGAGAAATCGAACCGGGCAAGGAATGGTACGACTACGAAGCCAAGTACTCCTGCGAGGACTCCAGGCTGCTCATACCTGCAGAATTGGATGAAAACACTTCTGAGAACGTACGCGCATACGCCAGGAAAGCCTTTGAACTCATTGGCGGCAGGGGATATGCAAGAGTAGATTTCTTCCTGTCTTCCAGGGGTGAACTTTTTCTGAACGAAATGAACACGATTCCCGGTTTCACGACCATCAGCATGTTTCCAAGACTGTGGGAAGCCTCGAACCAGCCAATAGACGCAATCCTTGATCGGATAATGATGGAAGCTCTTCGAAGGAATACAGCCCTTGCCGGACTCGCCAGAGGACAGGGCTCATGAAGTTCCGCGTCGACCTCAGAAGCGACACCGTCACCGTTCCCTGCCACGGCATGCGTCAGGCAATGGCCAACGCGGAGGTCGGTGACGACGTTTTCGGAGAGGATCCGTCCGTAAACGCTCTGGAAGCTGAAACCGCACGCCGCCTGGGTTTCCCGGCGGCGCTCTTCATGCCGACAGGCACCATGTCCAACGGTATCGCTGTGAGAACTCTGGCCAGTCCGGGTGACGAGGTCATCTGCGGCAGCCGAATGCATACATACCTTTACGAGGGAGCCCAGTTTGCGCTGAACGGATCCATACAGATGCACCGGATCGATGAATCCGAGAACGGTGTCCTGCCTCCCGCGAGAGTAAAAGACGCCCTTTCCAGAGAGGGAGACCTCCACTTCGCAAACCGTTCCCTGCTGGTTCTCGAGAATACACACAACGTCCTGGGAGGAAGAATCCTGCCTGAGAAGGTCGTGGGAGAACTGATATCCATTGCCGGTACCTTTGGAACCCGTCTTTACCTCGACGGTGCGCGACTCTGGCATGCGGCGGAAGAAACGGGCAGGAGCATGAAGGAGCTCTGCGATGGTTTCGACATGGTCTCCGTCTGCTTTTCCAAGGGGATGGGCTGCCCGGTGGGCTCAGTGCTTGCCGGACCGCGGGACCTGATTGACAGGGCACGCTGGCTCAGAAAACGTATGGGTGGGGGAATGAGGCAGGCAGGCGTACTGGCTGCAGCATGTATATTCGCTCTCGAGCACAACCTCGAGAAGTTGCCGACGACGCACAGATGGGCAACGAAGCTTGCACGGGCAGCGGGTCTGTCTCCAGTGCTCACAGTCAAACTCGAACAGGTAGAGACCAACATCGTGATGCTGGGCACACCTGAACTCACGGCGAAATCGACTGTGTCAGCACTGAACGGTCTCGGTATCGGTGCAATACCCGTCGGCCCCTCGACGGTGCGTCTGGTCACACACCTGTCCCTCTCGGAACGGGACATTCAATACGCTGCCGACGCACTGGCAGTTTTCGGAGGATAGCATATGAGACTGGGAGTAGCCGGAACGGGACATCTGGGTTTCCACCATGCCCGCATCAGCAGAGATCTTGCGGAATCGGTACGTATTTTCGATCTCGATCGTTCACGGGGGGAAAAGGTTTCTGCCGATCTGGGTGTCGAGGTTTCAGGGTCTCTGGACGAACTGATCGGGAACGTAGACGTACTGGTAGTGGCGTGCACCACAGTTGCTCACCATGAAGTCGTACTGCAGGCACTCGAGGCGGGAGTGCACGTACTCGTTGAGAAACCGATTGCGGCAACCGTCGAAGAGGGCAGGGAAATGGTCGATCTGGCTTCGGAGAGGGGAGTCGTTCTGGCCGTTGGCCACGTCGAACGGTTCAATCCTGCAATCCTGGCTGCAGCCGGACTGATAGATACACCGCTTTTCGTCGAGGGGCACAGGATGTCACCCTTCAAACCACGTGGAACCGATGTGTCCGTGGTCATGGATCTCATGATACACGACATCGACCTCGTTCTTTCGTTCGTCAAAGCTCCGGTAGTAGACATCCGGGCATCAGGCATCGCTGTACTCAGCAACAACATCGATATAGCCAACGCGAGGCTGGAATTCGAGAACGGCGCCGTTGTGAACATGACTGCCAGCAGGATTTCGGCAGCTCCGATTCGAAAGCTCCGCTTCTTCCAGCCAAGAACCTACATCTCCGTCGACTTCGCTGGAAAGAGTGTAAGCGCATACAGACACGACGGTGAATCCATTCTTCCCGTTCCCGTTACCGTAACCGATGCCGACGCCCTTACGGCTGAGCTGAGCGATTTCCTGGAAGCCTGCGAGACGGGCAAACCGCCCGTAGTAACGGGATCTGATGGTCTCAGAGCACTGTCGGTTGCCCAGATGATATCTGCACGGATGCAGGAGAGCCTTACGAAGAGGGCAGCGCTCATGGATTCCGAATGAACCTTCTCATCATCGCCGGGGAACCTTCCGGCGATCTGAGGGGAAGCGAACTTCTTGGCGAGCTGCGGCTGAAGGATGATTCTGTAAAGGCTTTTGGCCTTGGCGGCCGAATGCTTTCCCTGCAGGGGATGGAACTGTTCTACGATCTCGAGGACTACGCGGTGATGGGGTTTTCCGAGGTTCTTGGCTCTCTGTGCCGCTTCAGAAGACTGGAGAAGGGGCTTCGAAGACTCTGCAGGGAAAGAGAACCGGATGCCGTTCTCCTCATAGATTACCCGGGATTCAATCTCAGATTCGCCAGATGGGCTCACGGCAGGGGAATTCCCGTAGTCTACTACGTATCGCCGCAGCTCTGGGCCTGGGGCGGATGGCGCCTCGGAAAGGTGAAACGCTACGTTGATCTGATGCTGACTCTCTTCGAATTCGAATGTGATTTCTACGTTCGTCACGGTGTCAACTCTATCTGGGCCGGGCATCCACTTGCCGGAAGCGGCATGGAGTTATCCGAACCCGGTGCGAACGACTGCATCGCAATACTTCCGGGCAGCAGGAACCAGGAGGTCAGCAGGCTTCTCCCCCCGATGCTGGAAGCCGTTGAGATCCTGATGAACAGGGGGCTGATACGACGCGCGAAAGTCGCCCTGGCCGCAACGGTGGACAGGGAATTGTACGAGCCTGCAACGAAGCTTACAGGAGTTGAGCTGTGCGACTCAATAGCCCATGCAATGGAGAGTTCATCTGTTGCATTGGTCTGCTCGGGAACCGCGACTCTCGAGACTTCAATGTACGGTGTACCCTTCGTCATCTGCTACCGCACATCCACTTTCACTTACCTTCTGGCCAGGGTGCTCGTCAGGGGAGTGAACAGAATCGGTATGGCAAACATCGTTGCCGGCCGTGATGTCGCACCGGAGCTGATTCAGGGTTCCGTAACCGGTGTATCCATGGCAGAAAGCATCGAGACCCTTCTGGTGGATGATCGTTCGCGAAAGAAGGCTCTGGAGGGACTTGCCATTGTAAGAAGGAAACTGGGACCATCCGGAGGCGCCGGGAGGGCGGCTTCGGCAATACTGGAGTACATCGACAGGTGAAAATCGATCTTCTAAAGCTCTCCGAGACCGCAGGCAGGCTTTTCATGAGCCTGCTGGGCAGATCATGGAGAATCTTCTACGTTTCTCCTGCGGCAACTGGCAGGCTGGGCAGGGCCAGGGGAAGAAACGCCCTGTTCGCGTTGTGGCACGGCAGACAGCTGCCTCTGATCTTCACGCACAGGTTCGAGAACGTACACGTACTCGTAAGCATGAGCCGTGACGGGATTTACGCGGCAAACGTTCTTCGCAGCATGGGTTTTCCCACCGTAAGAGGTTCCGCATCGAAGGGCGGCCTTGAAGCCATGCGGACCATGGCCCGGCTGCTGAGAAAGGGAATCGATTGCGCAATCACACCAGACGGGCCACGCGGCCCTGAATGTGTGGTGCAGAAAGGGATTGCGCACATAGCGCATTCAGGAAGGGTACCGATCGTTCCCATCGGCACTTCTGCCTGGCCAAGGCTGAAGCTCAATTCATGGGATCATTTCATGTTCCCTCTCCCGTTCGCCAGGATGACCGTTGTGGAGGGGAGGCCGGTGCAGACTGGCGGCGAGCACGGACCTGCGGCTCTCACTTCAATTGTTCAGGCTGAGATGAACAGGGTATCCGCCCTGGCAGATCTCACGGCCTCACCGGTTGCACGGCTGCAGGCATCATTCTTCCGGGCGCTCGGTAGAATTGCAGCCATTCCAGCCGGGATCGGGCTTCTGACGAGATCGAAAAGCGAGCGGCTGGAACGCAGGGGCTTCTGTGAACCCTCTGGAGGTCATCCGGTCTGGCTTCACGGTTCTTCGATTGGTGAGCTGAAAGGGCTGCTTCCACTTGCAGAAGACCTGAAAGAAAAGAAACTGGCGGTACACGTAACATGTTTCACCTCGTCAGGCAGGGAAATTCTCGAGAGAACGGGCATCCGGTGCAGCCTGATTCCCCTGGACAATCCACCATGGGTAGAGCGATTCCTGGACGAACTCGATCCGGCTGCGCTCATACTCGCAGAAACCGAGCTATGGCCTAACATCCTGCATGCTGTAGTCATGCGTGGAATACCTGCAATGATGGTCAACGCAAGGCTCTCGGACAGGAGTTTATCCAGGTATTCAAAGGCGTCCACACTGGTTGCAGGTGTTCTCTCATGCTTCACCGCGATTCTGTGCAGGTCCCGCGAAGACCTGGCCCGATACGAAAAACTCGGTGTACCCTCACGTATACTGAAGCTTGCAGGTGATTCGAAATCGCTTTCCCGGAGTGAACCCGCACCGGAATCCTGGCGGATTATGCTCCACGCAGCGGGCAGAAAAGTCCTTCTTGCGGGCTCGACCCGCCCAGGAGAGGAAGAACAGGTTCTCGATGCTGCCGTAAAGGCAGGATGGCTGCCCGTTATCGCTCCAAGGCACCTGGAAAGGGTAGGCAGGGTCATGGAGCTCGCAGCAGGCAGAGGTTTGTCTCCAGTTCCATGGAGCAGCCTCTGTAACGGGAAAGATGAAGTGAAGAACTTCGGATCAGTGGTGCTTGACGTGCATGGGATTCTCGGAAGTCTTTACGGAGCGGCAGATGCTGCTTTCGTAGGCGGCACGTTTGCCCCCATTGGAGGACACAACGTCCTGGAGCCACTTCAACAAGGGGTTCCGGTGATAGTTGGAAAGAACCATGCCAGCTTTGCGGGCGAAATCCGTTACGCATCCTCAGAGGGTGTCGGTTTCGTGGTCGAGGATTCGGATGAACTTGCTGATACTCTCTCGCAGCTTGCGGACAACGCGATCGATGAAGAGATTGCTCGAAGAGCGGGAAGGTTTGCGGGAGAGCAATTCTACACGATGTTCACCGATGTTATTGCTTCCATGGGCATTTGCCGGAATTCGAAGGGCTGACCGGTGAGAAGAAGACCTGACGAGCTTTTCAGAAAAGTGACCGCCAGGGAAGAGGGCTGGGCATGGCTGGGCTGGCTGCTCACTCCCTTCTCCCTCGTATACGGTTGTTGTTCACTGCTGCGGCGTAAACTGTTCGAATCAGGATTGATCCGCAGGGAGAAACTTCCGGTAACCGTCGTGAGCATCGGGAACATAGAGGTCGGCGGAGTGGGCAAAACGCCGGTAACGATATGGCTTGCAAGGAAGCTGCTGGATCTTGGCATTCGAGTGGCTGTAGTTGCTCGGAACCTCGATGCTGCCCGGGGAGAACCGTTGGCAATCAGACCGGGAATGGGCAGTGATCGCCTTTTCAGTGATGAAATCCTCATGCTCGGCGCGAGACTGGGCGGTAAATGTGCGGTGTACGCGGGCGCATCGAAACTGGCTGCGGCACGAAGAGCGGTGAGGGAAGCGGATCCGGAAGTTATTCTCATCGATGACGGTTTTCAGCATCTGAAGCTTTACAGAGACATCGATGTGGTCGTTCTGGATCATCAGCACCCCACCGGAATCGGCGGACTGCTGCCGGCAGGCACTCTCAGAGAGTTTCCAGGGACCCTGGCCCGCGCCGATTACCTATGGGTAAACAGATCAGCCCATGGTCTGTCGAAGAGTTTTACGAAGAGGAAGATAGCGGCACACAACTGGCAGGCCCCGTTCATCTTCAGCCAGCCTGTTCCTTCCCTTCCCAGGAATCTGCTCGGCAACCGGCCTGACGAGGCCATTACCGACGTTGTTGCATTCTGCGGGATAGCAAGACCGGCAGATTTCGGCAGGACTCTCGAAGAAGCAGGGTACAGAGTCCTGGAACTGGTGCCCTTCCCCGATCACTATAGATACCGTGAAGAGGATATGAAGCAGCTTTCGGCCACCGTGCGAAAGACCGGCGCACACTGCCTCATGACAACCGAGAAGGATGCCATGAAACTCACAGCTGCCTGGTCGAGCATGTACAGTGTGTTCATGCTGCCGATAGAGCTCGAAGTGGAAGGCGATATCGACAGTCTTCTCGGCAGTATAATCGACAGAATGAAGGAG
Source organism: uncultured bacterium (assembly GCA_965371785.1). Lineage (GTDB taxonomy): Bacteria > Fermentibacterota > Fermentibacteria > Fermentibacterales > JCC-6 > CBDUZS01. The sequence goes on along the minus strand of CBDUZS010000013.1, from coordinate 40,629 downwards.
AAAAGCCAGGTCTTGTGAACATGGAATGCGATGTTCTCGTAATCGGTGCCGGAATGGCCGGGCTGATGTGTGCCCTGGAGCTTCCGTCCGATCTCCGGGTAGTGCTCCTCAGCAAGAACCCCATGCCTACCGGAAGCACGTATCTTGCGCAAGGGGGGATGGCCGCAGCCACCTCTCCGGATGACAGCGTAGAGCTGCACCTTGCGGATACCAGGAAGGCTGGCGGTGATCTCGTAGACGAACCCACTGCGCGGCGCATCATCTCCATGGGTGCGACTCTGGTCGACAAACTCAGATCTCTCGGGGTCAGTCTGGAAGGAGCCGGGAGCGGAATCGCGGGAATGGAGGGGGGGCATTCCAGACGCAGAATCCTCCACCTGGATGACCGTACCGGAAAAGTCATTTCCGAGGTGCTTTCCCTTGCCTGCCGTGCTCGAAGCAACATAGAAATTATCGAGAATGCCTTTGCCGTAAACCTGATCACGGAATCCAGGAGCAGGTGCCTTGGCTCCTACGTACTACTGGATGGAGAGGTTCATACATGCCTTGCCGGGCAGTCCGTTCTTGCAACGGGAGGAGCGGGCAAGGTCTACAGATACACTTCCAACCAGGATTCCGCTACCGGTGACGGAATTGCAATGGCCTACAGAGCAGGTCTACCGGTGAGGAATATGGAATTCTTCCAGTTCCATCCAACATGCCTTTTCCACCCTGAGAAGAGAAACTTCCTCGTAACCGAGGCTCTCAGGGGAGAGGGAGCGAGGCTCCTCAACCTCAACGGGAAGCGGTTCATGTCCGATTACGATCCGGAAAGGATGGAACTGGCGCCCAGGGATGTAGTCGCAAGGGCCATGGATTCCGAGATGAAGAAACTTGGACACGATCACGTTCTTCTCGACTCCATGCACCTTGGGAGACAATTCCTCGAGGAGCACTTTCCCGAAGTCACCCATGGAGTTACTTCCGTTGGGATCATCCCCTGGGAAAGCCCGATTCCGGTTGTTCCCGCAGCCCATTACTGCGTCGGCGGAGTCGTGGCATCACCCACTGGCGAAACTGAAATGCCCGGTCTCAGGGTTATCGGGGAAGCGGCATCCACCGGGTTTCACGGTGCCAACAGGCTGGCAAGCAACAGCCTGCTCGAAGCAGGCGTGATGGGTATACTCGCTGCGGAATCCATTCCCGATTCACTCTCTGCCCCCCCTGCAAACAAGGTGATGGACTGGTCTTACGGCCGCGCGAAACCGATATCCGAGAACGTCCTCGTCGACCATGCCTGGGCATCGCTCCGAAGCGTCATGTGGGATTACGTGGGCATAGTCAGAACCGACAAGAGACTGAAACGGGCCCTGCGGTTCATCGAAATCATCAGTGAAGAAGTTGAAGAGGACTACTGGACACTCCTGCCCTGTATAGAGCTTCTGGAGCTGCGGAACATATGTACGATCGGCAAGTCGATCGTACGCTCTGCACTCCAACGCCGTGAGAGCAGGGGACTGCACTACAATCTCGACTGCCCTGAGGAGTCTCCTCAAGCTCTGAACACTCTCATCAGGCAGGACGCACCTGCATGAAGAAGTCTATCGTCCTGATTGCCGCACTCATGATAATGTCGGGCACGGCATGTATGCCTGAACCGGTGTACAGAGGCGGCGGGATCACCTGCACAGCAGGGGACTGGTCCAGCGGGGCATCCACCAGCAGCGGCCCGGTGGGTTCTGCAGAGCACCGCTTGATGGATGAGATCGAGACATGGATGGGAACACCCTACGTTTACGGCGGAACGAGCAAGTCGGGAGTCGATTGTTCGGGCTTCACACAGGAGGTTTTCCTCACCGTGGGTATCGAGATACCCCGCACTGCCAGCCAGCAGGCTGCTGCCAGTACCGAGGTCAGCCCCGGAAACCTGCAGTTCGGGGATATACTCTTCTTCAACACGTCAGGCTCGGGTATATCACACTGCGGAATCTTCGTGGGAAACGGGTTTTTCGTTCATGCAAGCTCCAGCAGGGGAGTGGTGCGGGAGACGATAGCAAAACCCTACTACATGACCCGCCTTGTCCAGGCTGGACGTTTTCTCTAGGACGGTACTTCAAAGGGGGCGAAATGGTTTCTCCACTAAGGATAGCGGTAATGACAACTGCATTGCTGCTCCTCGCGGGATGCGGTTCCGGCGACCCTTCAGGACCCTCCCCGGGTCCTTTTCAGCCGGAACACGAAGGTCAGTACGGCATCTACTCCTTCGACCAGGTCTCGGGTGAAGTGAATCTCATCTTCAGTTCGGACGATCCGATCAGAAAGATCAGCCAGGATCCAACGGGAGACGAAATTCTATTCAGGCACGATTTCGGCGATAATCAATTCACGGACAGCGAGATATGCCTGATCTACTCTGACGGCTCCGGTTACCGCAGGCTTACCAGCAACTCGGTGCTTGATGCGTACCCCAGCTGGTCACCTGATGCTTCGAGCATTCTCTTTCTCCGCTGGCCCGACTACCCCGACAACACCATGGACATCTTCCTGATGGACTCCGATGGCCAGAACGTCGAAGAGCTCTACGATTCCGGTTTCCATGACGGCGACTGCTGCTGGGTAGGTGGAAAGATCGTCTTCACCCGTGAGAGCCAGATATGGCTGATGAACTCCGACGGCACCGGAGCCGAGCAGCTCACCGACTACGAACTCGCAGGGCAGCAGGGGAGTGCGGACCTTCCCTTCGGAGACTACGATCCGAGGTTCAATCCCTCTGCCACGCTGGTCTGCTTCGACCGAATGTTTGACGACCAGGTTCCGAGCGGGAACTACGATTTCTACACGATTCTTCCCGATGGGACGGGAGAGACAGCCATTACGGACACCGGGTACTCGCAGTTCCTTGCCGAGTGGTCACATGCAGGTGACAGGCTGGTCTTTCTCGTTGCAGCGATTAACGGTGAGGGTGTTTACGACATCTACACCATGAATCCGGACGGATCGGACGAAACCAACATCACGCCGCCGGACTGGCCCGCAGATTTCCTCTGCACGTACCCTGTCTACTCCTGGGATGATTCCCGCATCCTCTTCGTCGGACAGTGGTGGGAATAAGGCTCCGGGAACGGTCTAAAGGCGATAATATGAGAAGGGGGAGGCTCATTGCCTCCCCCATTTGATCAGAAGTGATCCTAGTCGAACATTGTCTTTATCTCGCCCCATGTAGCGCGGTCGAGAGCCACATCTTCCCAGAGGTAGGTGAGGATGTTCTCCCAGAGGGGCTGTGCTTCGTTTGCGTATGCCGCGGTGTAACCGGAAACGACGCCGTCACCGTTGTCGCTGGCGCAGATGCCGGCCTGACTCGCGGTTGTAGTGGCGGTCCAGCCGGTGACCGGAAGGGCAGTGCCGACGGTGAATCGGTTGTTCAGGACGCCGAGGCCCGGGTTCTGCCATCCCCAATCGGTAATGCCGTTACAGATGGTGTGACCAGTCTCCCAGGCGTAGTGGGGAATGACGCTGCCGCTAATCGGGGAGACACCTGTGACCCCCAGTGCGTTCAGCAGTGTCATCTGACCGGAGGTTCCGTTCTGCCATTCCCAGCAGGATGCATAGACTTTACCGCCACCGGTGAAGTACGTGGCAACGCCAGAGAAATTAACCGGATCGGAGTTTGCATACCAGCTCTCGATGATGACGATATCCCAGGTTCCGGTGGTCAGGAACGTATTGAAGGCGGCTTGCTGAGCACCGGGGTAACCTGTAAAGGCGCTTACGGTGGCAGTGGGCCAGAGGGCGGCACAAGCGTCGACTACCGCTGATCCGTAGGGAGGATAAAGGTCGTAGTAGATGAGGATCTCTGAAGGAGGCTGCGCTACGGCAGCTCCAACAGCAAGAACGAGTAAGAGAAACAGTATCTTCATTATTGCCTCCAATCCGAACATGAGTAAAAACACATACGATTAAAGTATCCTGATTCAGACACTTGTCAAGACCAACCGGACGCCAGCGCAGATCAGTCGAAACCGTCCAGCTCGGCTCTCCTCTGTTCGAGAAGGGCAAACCTTACGGCCATGAGCCTGAGCCGGCTGTCGGCATCGGGGAGCGCCAGTATCCGCAGCCAGATACCAGATGCCAGATATCTGTTACCTGTAACCGTGTAGAGCAGCGCGGCGGCGGCAAGAGCCTCTGCCGGAGGATCGGGTGCGGAAAGTGATGTTTCGAGGTACGTGAGAGCATCCGCCGAGCGGCCATCCTCCCATGCAATCATAGAGAGAATCAGGGCTGGTCTGTACTTGTGCGCAAAAGGTTCCAGTATTGCCTGTGCTTCCCTGGCATTGCCCTCCTCGAGCAGGATCAGCGCCATGTCACACAGGGGTATCGACCATGAAGGATCGGTCTGGTTTGCGCGATTCAGATATCTGAATGCGGCAATAGCGTCAGAGTCTTCATAGGCCTCGGTGGCGGTGGTCACCAGCCTTGCGGATTCCATTCTGACTTCGAGTGCGTCCTCCAGGTCACTCGAAAGGGGAAGCTGTATGGTCGTTCCGGGTTCCGGTCTGGTGCCCGGCTGGTATCCGGACGATAGAGCCAGTGCATCCTCGGCATCTTCCGAATCGAGCACAGCCCAGGAGATCAGCGCCCAGGAATCATCCTCCCGCCAGGTGTAAGAGCATTTACTGTCCACCGAGGTCTCGGGAGGGTAGTCCATCTGTACGTATTCTCTCGTTCCACAGGCAGTGATCATCATCAGCAGTGGTATGAAGAGACGGCTATATTGCATGTTCCATGTGCTCCTGAACCATGTCATCCGCTATCAGTGCAAGCTCCTCGACCTGTTCTCTGCTCTCGGTGCGTACGGCTCTGTCCCTGATAGCCGATGCACCCCTGAATCCCCTGAAGTAGAGTACGAGATGTCCTCTCATAATATGGTAGAGATGGCGCTGAGGGATGTACCCCGACATCATCTCCAGTTGCTCCATGATCGTTTCGTGCAATTCTCCCGGACGGGGTAAGGCATCCCGAGGGGAACCTGAAAACCCTCTGAACATCCATGGATTACCGAGCGCGCCCCTGCCTACCAGCAGCCCTCCGGCACCGGATGCGTGCAGGAATCTCAGGGCACTTTCCACATCTCTCGATTCTCCATTTGCCAGAACCGGAATAGGTGAGTGCTCTACGATTGATGCTATTTCGATCACTCGCGGGTCTCCCGAGAAGAGGTCAGACCTGTAGCGTCCATGAACTGCAAGTGCAGAGGCTCCATCATCTCCGAGCATTGCGGCCAGATCATCCGGAACAGGTTCCGAGGGGGACCACCCGAGCCTTATCTTCACCGTTACAGGCAATTCCGTATGCCTGCAGGTGGAACGGACTATGGCCCTCAACCGGGGGATATCCCTGAGCAGAGCCGAACCGGAACCACCTGAAACGACCTTTTTCGCAGGACATCCTGCATTGATGTCGATGAATGCAAAGCCCTTGTCCGAAACAATCCGGGCCGCCCTGGAGAAGTTTTTCGGGTCGGAACCGAAGAGCTGCACACCAATCGGTTTCTCTTCGTCGGTGAAGGAAAGCATCGCACTCGTTCTCTCCGATTTACTCGAGAGACCGGCTGACGCTATCATCTCCGTCACGAGGCAGGTTGCGCCAAATCGTCTGCAGATCCTCCTGAACGCGGAATCCGTATACCCCGCCATCGGCGCAAGGACAATGCCCTGTGTGTACTCGCGGGGGGCGGATGGAGAGGGAGCGCTACCCTTCATGAACTGTCAGGTCCGCATGAAAAGAGCTCCTGACCAGGGGAGCAGACGCAACGCTCTTGAAACCCAGACCGAGCGCACAGTCCTTCCAGGAATCGAATTCACGGGGGGGCACGTACCTTACAACGGGAGTGTTCTCCCTGCCGGGCTGGAGGTACTGACCCAGCGTCAGCATCGTTACACCCGCGCTCAGAAGGTCGTTCAGAGCGGTCCTTACTTCCTTTTCGGTTTCTCCGAGACCCAGCATCATGCCGCTCTTCACCACCGTTCCCGGAGCCAGCTTCCCGAAATCGTTCAGAATCCGCAGGGAAAGGCTGTAAGAGGCTTCAGGGCGCAGAGTGGGGAAGAGGCTTTCTACGGTTTCCAGATTGTGGTTGAACACGTCGGGGGGTGAAGAGGCAAGTTTCTCCAGCGAGGCTCTGTTTCCCTTGAAATCGGGGGTGAGGATCTCGATCTTTACACCGGGAATCCTTTCCCGGAGAGCATCGACCGTAAGAGCGAAGTGAGCCGCTCCTCCATCGGGAAGGTCGTCTCTGGTGACGGAAGTGACCACTACGTATCTGAGACCGAGTTCTGCGGCAGCAGAAGCAAGTTCAACCGGTTCAGCAGGATTCAGGGGTTCGACTCCATCAGGCTTCTTCTCGATGGCACAGTAAGCACATGAGCGGGTACATACTCTTCCCATTATCAGGAAAGTCGCGGTTCCCCTGTCGTAGCAATGTCCCCGGTTCGGGCAAAGGGCTTCGTTGCATACGGTATCGAGACCGTGCTTCCGTAGAATTCTCCTGATCTTTGCAGAAGTTCTGCTTCCCAGAGCGTGAACTCTGAGCCAGTCCGGTTTTCTTGCCGTCACGGGCTGGCTGCCGTCATCTGAACAGATTGGCAATTCTCTCCTTCTCCCCGATGAGTTCATTCAGTCTTTCCGAATCGAAATGCTCCGGGACGATCCATTCAGCCTTCTCACCGGTTGCGGCCGCAAAGGAAGCGACTACCGCGTCCTCGAGATCGGAGGGATCAAGGCCGGGAACGATTTCCAGAATGGCTCCGGCTCCCTGTGAAAGATACCTTCGAATCAGTTCGATTCTTCGTGGCTCTATCCCTTCGGGGAGGAAATCTGCAAGTCTGGGCTGGTCGTTCCGCAGGAGAATGGACCCATGTTCCAGGAAGACACCCCTGGTCCTGGCCTGAGCGCTGCCAACGAGTTTCTTCCCTTCGGGGGTCATTATCTCCGATCTGCCATGGGAGGTAAAACATGGATTCGCCGAGATACGGAAGCCAGGCATGTGCCTGTCGGACGGATTCATACGCGCAGTGACCCCGACGGTTCCCAGTGCCCGAACCAGCGGGAAAGCCACCTTTCGCAGACTCTCGTCGATACTTCCCGAAACGAGTGAGTGCCCGGACCGCGCTATCACCGAATAGGTTATTTCCGACTCGTGCCATACGGCCCGGCCGCCAGTGGGTCTTCTGACGATATCTATTCCCGCTGCAAGAAGTTTCTCCGGAACCACTTCCTTCTCGGGGTCCTGAAAACGTCCGAACGAGACACAGGGTGGAGCCCACCCGTAGGTTCTGAGGACGAATTCGTAGATGCCCGCAGCTACCTGCTCGAGTAAGTACTGATCCAGAGCCATGTTCCAGCTTCCGGGCCGTTTACCTGACCTGACGTAGATCATTATAATTCTCTCTCCCACGTATGCATGCCCCGATTATAATTCCATACCATCCCGGAACCATTGTCCGTGCAGTGGGTAGACAATAGATTGAAGGCTGTCTTCTCGAATGGGGAGGTTTGTCCCTGGTGAGCGTTAAAATATCCGGGATGCTCTGCGCAGCCGTCTTTCTGACGGCAGCTTACGGCAACGCCAGTGCTTCAGACGAAGTGTACCGCGATGCGGGAGCCGCTGCGTACGCATTCCTTAAAATGGATGTTGGTGCAAGGGCTTCTGCCCTTGCGGGAACCGGCATTCTCAACGCTGGTCCACTGTCGATATTCAGCAATCCGGCACTCCTTGCGGGATGCAGCAGTTCATCCCTCACCGCCGGTCACAACGAATGGTTCGGTTCCACGACTTCTAACTACCTCGCGTCCGTATTCATGATGGGCGGCTTCGTCACTTCGGGAGCCATCAGGATCCTTCACACTGGAGATCTCGAATACCGGGACGAAGCATCCAGCGAACCGATAGACACTTTTTCCGCCTGGAACCTCTCTCTCGGTCTTGCCGGCTCCGTACGGCTGGGCAGATTCGACCTTGGCGCAGGTTTCAAGTTCCTCAGGGAAAAGGTCTGGCTCGAGGAATCGAACGGTTTTGCCTTCGATGTGGGAGTCGTAGTTCATCCGATGGACGGCCTGGAGCTGGCAGGAGTATTTCAGAACATCGGTCCAATGGTCACGATGGTCGATGACTCGTACAGGTTGCCGTTCACCTGGCGGTTTGGCGCAAAGTATTCTCACTGTCTGCCCATTGGTTCGGGTGCGGTCACAGCGGAGATTTCGAAATCGATCGACTACACTCCCCGCGGAGCAGCCGCTATCGAGTACGCTCCCGTCAGCTGGGTTGCTCTCCGCAGCGGGTACAGGTTCGAGGATGAGTCACAGGATTTCACTGCAGGCGCCGGCCTCATTGCGGGCGACTGGACACTCGACTACGCTTTCGTACCGGGGAAGTATGCCCTGGGAACAGCTCACAGGTTCACGCTGTCGACCTCCATCTGACCATTACTCCGGGTATGCCCACGGTTCTATATTCGGCTCATGCGAGTTCTACTGACCAACGATGACGGTATCGACCAGCCCGGACTCCTGGCCCTCGAAAGGGAATTCTCCGGCCATGAAACCTGGGTGATCGCACCATCCGGACACTGCAGCGGTGCAAGTCAGGCTCTTGGTCTCTACAAAGAACTGAGCATCGAACAGCGGTCCCCCCGTAAATGGGCAGTAGACGGCACACCAACGGACTGTGTCAAGCTGGCGCTCTCGGAACTGATGGGGAACAGTCCTCCGGATCTGGTCATCAGCGGCATCAACCCCGGTCCCAACCTGGCAAACAACATCTACTACTCCGGAACCGTTGCTGCGGCTACGGAGGCTGTCTTCTGGGGGATACCGGCCTTTGCCGCGAGTAGAGGTTTCGGGGAGAGCACTGATTTCGCTGTTCCCGCTGAGATCGTCAAGGAGCTGGTGGATTCCGGCCTTCACCTGCTGCTCCCGGAGAACACACTTCTCAACATCAACATCCCCTTCGGCTCGAGGGATGACATTGGAGGATATTCCTGGACCAGGACAGGCAGGTTTTCCACCGATATTCCATTTCTGATAATAGAAGAGGGGGCGAAGTACGCCTACCAGCGCTTTCGCGATCAGCAGGTGCATGAACCTTCCGGAACCGACGTCCATGCTCTGTCGCGCGGGATGGTAAGCCTGAGCCTTCTGCAGACGAACAGGACCAGCAGCAGCTCTCCTCCAATGCTATCCGAACTCGGTCTGGAGGGCTAGGTGCCATTCCACCTGCTGGTTCTCGCGATTGCAGGCTACTCCTGTCCTGATGCCCTGTTCCTCGAGCATACCGCATCGATCACAGCCCTTCCAGACTCCGGCTACGTAGAAATATCACGTGAAGTGATCGTTCCGCTGACGGGAAGGGGAGTGGAGAGATACAGGGTGATCAGCATAACACATCGCAGCGGATGGGAGAGCATAGAGATTCTCGAAGCCTCGGTTGCCCACTGGCGGCCGGGGCGATCCTCACAGAGCGCATCGATCTCCGAAAGACCTCACAGCACTCTGCTCACAGACGGAAGACTGGAGACCTCCCTCCGGGAGACACTCGTCAACTTCCCCGGCCTGGAAAAGGGCGATACACTATTCCTCGAGGTTCTGCGAACGATCGATTCACTTCCTCTGGCGGATTTCTACAGTTACTCATTCTACGCCGGCGGACGGGACAGCGTTGCTTCGAGCAGCTTTACGGTTGCGTGGCCGGTCAACCGCCCCCTTCTCGTCGAGTATTCTGAAACCGCCTTCGCAGAACCCGCAGTCAGGTTTCAGGATGGGACGAGGATATCCACCTGGAGCGCCGGTCCAGCATCTCCCGCACCCTCGTACTACCTTGCGCCATCGGTATCTGAAACGACGGACAGGATCACTGTCTCCAGCAACACTCCTTCGGAGGTCTCCCTCGGTTTCCGCAACGTGCTGGACGTGATCCCGATGGATGAAGCTGCATGTGCAATCGCAGATTCGATACTCGAACAAACCGGAAGTGATCCCGAAAGCATCCGCAGGTGGGTGACGAGGGAAATAGCATACCTCGGAACCGACTGGGGCGAATACCCGGGATACTCGCCCAGATCTCCAATCGAGACACTGGAATCCCGCTCCGGAGTCTGCAGGGACAATGCTCTTATGCTGGTCTGGCTGCTGAGGAGAGCGGGGTGGGACGCCTCTCTCGTTCTCACGAACACCAATGGGCTTCCGGACCCACTGGTGGGATCCCGAAGCTTCAACCACCTGTTGGTAGGTGTTGAACTTCCCGACGGCGAATGGAGCCTTCTCGATCCTACGTCTACAGACGTTTCCGAAGGCGTTGGGAGTGGGCTGAGAGGCATGAGATACCTTGCTCTTACCGATCCCGGATCACTTCTCGAGCGATTCCCGGATCCCTTGTACGGTGATTCCCTCCTGATCCTCTTCGAGGGCATTCTCGATTCCACCGAGGAAATTATTTCAGGTGAACTCGAGCTGCGAGCTACGGGCGCAGCGGACGAGATATTCCGGTCCATGCTGCTCAGGACCGAACAGGGGAGACGAGCGGAACTCCTCGATGTCCTTACGGGAGCCATTCCGGGTTCGGGTATATGGCAGATACCTGATCCTGCCGCGAACCACGAAACACTCATCATTTCGGGAAATGCCGATTGGAGCGCACCGATCCTGCTGCTGCAGGGAGGAAGCGCCGTCAGTATTCCGGGACTGGCGGAGTTCAGCCTGCTTGGGACACGCATAGCAGCATATCTGCTTCCGGAAGAGATATCGAACCACGGGATCAGGATAGCCGCACCAATGTTAGAAAGACTCGAAGTCATGATCACGGGTTTCGACGGCTCTCCCGTGATCCCTGAGCCATTCAGCTCTGGAGCTTACTCACTTCTGATGAGCTCTTCCTTCGATGACACGCTCCGCATCTTCGAGGAGTGCAGGCTTCTTCCGTCGAATCCCGACTCCGTGACTCTCTCGGCAATTCTGACCGGGCTGGATGCAAGATGCGAGCAGTGGCGGAAAGTGGTCGTTTTCAGATGAGAGCCTGGCTCCTCTACGCAGTCATCCTTGCAGCCTCTTCGGATGCAGTGGTATCGAGACTGCTGGAGTACGAAGTGCTCATGACCATGGAGGACGACACTCTTGTCACCGTCATCAACGTGAACGGGCTCGAAGGGAACGACGGCGTCTTTCTGAGGAACAGGTTCAATTTCGACCCTGCATTTCAGTCGCTGAGACTCAATGGAACCTGGTTCGGCTATCCTGATCAGCAGTTACGTGATATTCCCGGATGGGCTGTCGATACACTTTCCGGAAGCGGCGGCTACCCTCTGTCGCTGATCATTGCTTTTCCCGGATTGATGCCTGGTATGGAAGTGGGATACTCCCTTGAAATCCGGGACTGGAGCCCGATGTGGCAGAAGGGTCCATGGCTTCTGTTTCTGCCTGAGGACTACCCGGACATGGAGTCGTTCTCCGTTGAAATCATCGATTCGCCAGAAGAGCTGTTCATCCACGGCGAGGGATACTCAGAGTCCCGGACAGGAAATGCGCTTACCGTAACGGCGGCTCACCCTGAAGAAGCATTATGGATATCACCGTTCGATTCCTGGTCTCTTCTCGCCGAATTCATTCTGAGCAATGCGGATTCGGTGAGCTCACTGCCGTCTCCCCCCGATCTCAGGAGTGCAGCCATCGAAGCTGCCGCGGCCGGCGCGGACCTGCTCATGGCTGTCAACAGGGCAAGAACACTCCTTACCGAGAGCTTCATTGTGCTCGATTCTCCTCCAGGCTGGTCCGCGTTCACGGTGAGGGATATCCAGACAATACTCGACACGAGACAGGCTACTCCTCTCGAAATGGCAGTCGTCATGACCTCGATCTGCAGAGAGCTGGGGCTTTGTGCCGAAATCGTTGCTGCAGCCGATCTGTTTCCGCCAGTTCCGATCCCCGTCGGCTGGAACAGGTTTCTCGTACGGGTAGAGGGGCGGGAGGGAAGGAGCCTGCTCATCGAGCCGTCCGCGCAGCTGTCTCCCTCCGATTACGTTTACGCACCGGACACCCTCTACATGCTGAGCATCCCATCCGGACGGCTTCTCGAGAGAGCGCCGAACAGCGCGTACGAGAACATGTGCAGGGAAACATGGACCCTGAATCCTTCTGAGCGGTCTTTCTCTCTCGATCTCGACTGCAGGGGATACTACGATATGTCCTTCAGAAGACGTTTCGGCGGCCTCAACGTCAGGGAGCTGCCTGCCGCTCTCTCGGTCTGGATATGGAGGAGCGGCAGCATTCTGATTCCGGACACGGTCGTCGTCAGCGACCTTTTCGATCTCGGAGAACCGGTCCGCGTACATGCGACAGGTTCTCTTCCATCGCCTGAAACCGGAGCCCCGCTCTTCATCAGTTCACCGGGTCTCACCTGGAATGAACCGTCGGAAATGGCGCGCGATGTAACGAGGACATGGACAACCGGGGATATTCTCTTCTATCCTGCCGACATGGATCTCCACTTCGAATCGGATGCGGGGCTCTCGATCCTGGTCGACTCCTCCGGGGTCACGGAGACCTTCCTCATGATGATCGCACCGGTGGAATGAGTCCCGCGGGGAAGAAACTGCTCTTCCTGGCAGTGATCCTTGTCGCGGGTTCAGCTCTGCGGTTCATCACTGCGGCCGGACTGGATGGAATCCTTCTACCCAATGGACTCTACGTCGATGAGGTCGAGTACTCGAGGGGTCTCGATGCACTCACAAATCCTCCATTCGAGCGACCTCCGGGCATGTACGTCCTTGCCTGGATGACCGGTCTTCCGGCCAACGTGATCCAGGCCAGGTTTCTTTTCTCACTGCTCTCAATGGTTCCTGCGGTGTGCATCCTCATTGCATTCGGCAACAGACACTGGGGAATGGCCTGCGCCGCAGCGGCAGCACTGGAACCTCTAACCGCATTCTTCGGCCTGCAGCTCCTTCCTGCAATCCCTGCTGCGGCCATACTCTCGCTGGCGCTTCTTGCAGCTGTCAGGAAGCGCGTTCTGCTCGCCTGTTTCCTCGCAGGGATCTCGCTGCTCTTCAGGGGAGAGATCATCATTCTCCTGCCGGTGCTGCTGATAATGTCGATCGGACTGCGGGAGCGATTCCGGCAGTACGTCCGCTATTCCTCGATGCTGCTGGTTCCCGTGATCCCGGTTGTACTGCTCAACCTCTCGTCGGGCGCCGGGGCGGTAATATCGACCAACGGCGCCGAAAATCTCTGGCTGGGAACTGACTGGGAGCTGCTTGGAACACCTCCGGGAGTCGAGTTCGAAGCGCTTATGCGTCTCGACACCCCGGGAATGACCTCCGATCAGCATTTCGGGAGCATGGCAATGGAGAGGATCGTCTCCTCACCCATGGAATGGATATGGATGGGAACCCGGAAGGCTATTGCCGCCTTCACGTTTCCCGGTCCTGGGCGCAACCTGGAGGTCGGGGAGCTGATTCGAAGAACAGGCCTGGTCTTTCTCCTACCTCTTTCGGTGCTCTTCATCTCCCTTTCTCTTGCGAGAATCACTCCGAAAAGAAGGCGCAACTTCTCGAGCAGGCTCTCCATGGCAATGATCTTCACGGTTGCCATTGCAGCATTCATCTTCGTGCCCGCGGCCAGGTACAGAACAGCATTATTCCCTGCCTTTTTTTTCCTTGCAGCTTCATCTAAACCTTCGAGGAATGAAATTATCCGGGGATTCTCCATAGCGGCACTCATAACACTTGCATCGCTGCTCATTCCCTTTCCAGGTTCTCCCAGAAAAGGGTTGACGGAACTCCAGTCAGCGCAGGAGTGGCTTGACCGGGACAGACCGGACAGAGCTCTGGAGGATATACGGGCCGCAGGAGAGAGAGGGTATGAAGGCGCCGACATTCACAACATCTCCGGGGCAGCACTTTCCGGTGTCGGCCGTGAGTCGGAGGGGCTTGGAGAGTTCCTCGAAGCGCTTGCGATGGTGCCTGACTCACCCACGCTCTGGAGAAATACTGCGGTCAGCCTGTGGAACCTTGGAAGGTTCGTCGAGGGGCTCGAAGCGGCACGGAAGGCGGTAAGCCTTGATCCGCGTCTCGAAGAGCAGCTTGCGCCCATTCTCGAATGGGGGAGAAATGCGGTTCATTGATGTCCCTGTACCCCTCAGCATGCAACTTTGAACATACTCACTCCCAAGGAGGGGCATCACAGCGTGAATCCGGAAGAGTTCAGCCTGGGAACACCTGAGCAGGAGGGAAGACGCGTAGCCCGTGCCACCGGCCTCCTCGGCGGTCTCACGGCTGCCAGCAGATTACTCGGACTGGCAAGGGACATGGGGCAGGCAGCCCTTCTGGGCACGGGAATGGCAGCGGATGCATTCACTCTTGCATTCATCATTCCGAACATCCTCAGGAGACTATTCGGTGAATCAACCGTAAGCGCAGCACTGGTTCCGACGTATACGGAAGCACTCGTCAGGGATGGCTCCATCGCTGCTCGTGAACTGGGAAACAGGATCATCACATTCGTCGCATCCGCACTGGCAGTGATCGTCATCCTGGGAATACTGGCAGCACCGCTCTTCGTAGGGGCATTCGCACCCGGCTTCAGCAACGTGGCCGGGAAGACGGAACTGACCACCGGGCTTCTCAGGATGCTGTTTCCATACATCCTGTTCGTAGGAACCGGCACGGTCATGATGGGTATTCTAAACAGCCACAGGCATTTCCTGGCCCCTGCACTCGCACCCATCTTCTTCAACGTTGCCGCACTGATAGGCATCTTCGTTCTGGCAAAACGCCTTGTACCCGGTATTCCCGTATGGGGGTATGCCGCAGGTGTTCTTGCGGGAGGTGTTCTGCAGCTGGTGGTCCAGATACCGGCACTGAAGAGCCACGGATTCAGCCTGAAACCCGACTTCTTCTGGAAGGACGAGCGTTTCAGACGCGTACTCAAGCTTGCCGTACCAGCGGTTATAGGACTTGCGGCAGGGGAGATCAACGTTCTCGTAGACCAGATGATTGCCTCTCTGCTCTATCCCGGCAGTGTGTCGGCTCTTTCCTACGGTCTCAGGATAACCCAGGTTCCACAGGGCATCTTTGCCGTGGCGCTTGCCACAGCCCTTCTGCCCACACTGAGCCGACAGACCGCCCTGGGACACCTAGAGGAAGCCGGAAGGACCCTTTCGAAGGCAACCCTGGCGCTCACCGCACTCATGATCCCAGCAACCCTCTGCATGGTGTTCCTTGCCAAGCCGATAGTCAGGGTAATCCTTGCCAGGGGCGCTTTTACCGAGGGTTCCGTTGCCCTCACGTCAGCGGCCTTGCTGTTCTATTCAACAGGCCTTGTATTCTACGCCGGGGTCAAGATAACCGCGCCGGTCTTCTACGCCATGAAGGACACGAAGACTCCCGTGAAGATTGCCATTGGCTGCATGGCCCTCAACATCGTGCTGAACATCCTCTTCACATGGTTCTTCATCAGGACCGGCCTGTTCCTTCCACTTGCCGGGCTGGCTCTTGCGAGCAGCGTTGCTTCCATCACCAACCTCGTTCTTCTTCGCCGGGCACTCAGGACCAGGCTGGGGAAACCTCACAAACGGGATAAGAGGGGATGGCTTGCGATAGTACCCGCAACACTGGCTTCGGCAGGGGTCCTCATTGCTCTGTCCGGATGGGCTTCCCACAATGCCATGCTCTCTTTCACCGCAGGTGCGGGTGCAGTACTTGGTTCTTCCGCTCTTGCTCTCGGGTCATTCTTCCTTGTATTCCTGTCAATCGGCGGGAGTGGCGCCCGGTCGATGATCAGACTGGTTCTGAGACGTGAGCAGCGAGACGCTTGATCAGTCCGCCTTTGCCGCGCCGCACCTTCCGGGAGTGTATCGTTTCCTGGATTCCAGAGGGCGGATTCTCTACATCGGAAAGGCAAAAGATCTCAACAGGAGACTGAGGGGGCACCTGGGGAATCCCGGAGATTCCAGACATCAGATCCTGCTTGACAAAGCCCTGGCGATAGACTGGACCGTTACGCGAAGTGAAGTGGAAGCGCTGATCCTCGAAGCCGAGCTGATCCGTCTCCACAAACCGCTTCTGAACATCATGCTGAAGAGCAGCAATCGATACCCCTGGCTCGAGGTCACTACAGACGAACGATTTCCCAGGCTGGTCACGACAAGGAATCCTGACCGTTCCAGAAGTATTCCACGCTTCGGTCCCTATCCGGACGCCCGGAACCTGAGGCGGCTGGTAGACTTCCTCCTCGACGCATATCCGCTCAGGAAATGCTCCACCTCCACCCTGAAGGACAGGGATAGATCCTGCCTCATGGGTCAGATGGGTAAATGCCCTTCTCCATGCTCCGGCATGTCAATCGATCAGTACTCGGGGAATGTCGACAGCATTCTTGCGGTCCTCAGAGGCAACTGGGGCTGGGTTCATGACAGGCTCGGGGAACTCATGGAGAACGCATCGGAGGATATGAGATTCGAGGAAGCCGCAAGATGGCGTGATCTCATCCACAGGCTCGACAGTTTCGGCTGGCCGACTCCGGAGACTCTCAACGATATGCTCAGCAGAGACATAGCTGTAGTACGAGAAAATTGGGGTCTCGTCATGCAGGTTAGACGAGGACGTTTTGTTGGAGTTCTCAGAATGCCCTTCACCATGAAATGGAAACTCGCGGAACCACCCGAGCGTCTTGCCGTCCTGCTCCGCACGTACTACTCCGAAACGGGAGACATTCCCAGTGAGATCCTTCTCGAATCCGCTTCCGCTGACTGGAAGCTCCTGGAAGAGCTGCTCTCGGCAAGAAGGGGCTCAAAAGTCCTGATCAGAATCCCCCGGAGAGGAGGCCTCAAAGACCTCGTAGAGGTTGCCGCAAGAGATCTCAACCACTTTCTGGTCAGGCTCGAATGGAAGAGACCCGGCAGGAGAAAAGAGCTTGTCGGCGCGGCTCTCGAAGCGCTCGCGGACCTGCTGGGTCTGACCGGGAAGCCGGACTGGATAGTGGGTCTCGATGCTTCGACCATTCAAGGTTCCTGGCCGGTGGCAGCCCTTGTCAGCTTCAGGAAGGGTTTCCCGGACAAGTCCGGTTACAGACGCTATTCGATACCGGTCGAAATGGGAAGCAACGATCCGGCAATGATCGGGAACGCAGTCGGCAGGTTCGTATCCCACCTGAACGGTGAAGAACCGGACATCTTTCTGCTGGATGGCGGGATTACACAGCTGAGAGCGGCATGCTCCGCGGCGGGAGGGAAACTGGAGCACACGGTCTTCGTTTCGATCGCGAAGAGAGAGGAACTCCTGATGGTTGCTCCCGACGAGAGAAATATCAGGCTCCCCATGAATGCCCCGCCACTCGTTCTCCTCCGCGGCATCAGGGACGAGGCTCACAGATTCGTTCTCCACTACCACAGGCTGAAACGCTCCCGAAAGGAAATCAGGTCGGCTCTGGATGATATTCCCGGAATAGGACCCGGTCTGAGAGCCCTCCTGCTGAAACGGTTCGGCAGCGTTGAAAGGATCGGGAGCGCCACCGTCGAGGAAATAACCGCTCTGCCCGGAATCGGCAGGAAGAGGGCCATTCTCGTCCTTGATTACCTCAGGGAAGAGCTTTGACCTTCAAACAGTAAGCCTGACGGAAGAACTGATCTCTCCCCACCGCATCATTCCCCTGATATATTCTGCGTTAACAAACGCCGATTCACCTTGTCATGGTGCCGGGATGGTGGAACTGGCAGACACAACGGACTTAAAATCCGTTGCTCCCGTAGGAGCGTGAGGGTTCGACTCCCTCTCCCGGCACCAGAAAGGACCATTTTGGCAAAGATCAGACTCCTCAAGGACCATGTGATCAACCTGATATCCGCAGGAGAGGTGGTCGAACGCCCTGCATCCGTGGCGAAGGAGCTGCTCGAGAATTCGCTCGACGCCGGTGCGCAAAACATTGTAATCGAACTCGATAGAGGTGGCAGGAAGCGGGTTACGGTCAGGGATGACGGCCATGGAATGAGCAGGCACGACCTGCTCCTGTCGGTTCAGCGTCATGCGACCAGCAAACTGAGTGAAGCCTCCGATCTGGGGAGTATCGACACCCTCGGCTTCAGGGGTGAAGCCCTGCCGAGTATTGCCGCCGTCTCCCATATGACTATCACGACCAGTGACGGAGAAGACGGCTGGACACTCCGAATCGACGGAGGCTCACTCAGGGATGTCGAGCCCGCTGCAAGAACAACCGGAACCACGGTCACGGTTGGCAGCCTGTTCTTCAATCAGCCGGCAAGGCGGAAATTCCTGCGGGCCGAGGCAACGGAACTCAGCTGGGTAGAGCGTTTCGTAACCGGATGCGCATTCGCCAGCCCGGAAACAGGTTTCATCCTGACGCACAACGACAGAGAGCTATTTCAGCTCAGCCCGGGTCAGTCAATCGAGGACAGGGTCTTCGCCAGATACGGCTTCCCCCGGGACTCCAGGCTGATCACAGTGGACGGTTCCACAGACCAGGTGCATGTCAGGCTGCTCTGCATGCCTGAGCAGCGATGGAACAGCAGGCGTCATCAGTACGTTCTGGTCAACGGCAGGCTGGTCTACACCAGGGCAGCTCAGGGACCGATCGACAGACATCTTGCAGGACCTGCGGGATTCCCTTTCTGCATATGCTGCATCACTCTTCCAGCATCGCGAGTAGATGTGAACATGCATCCTGCAAAAAGGGAGGTCCGCTTCAGCAAACCTCGAGACGTGGAACAAGCCGTCGAGGATGCCCTCTCTGGAATACCCTCGGTCAGAAAAGAAGCAGTCTCCATGGCTTTTTCCTCCATTACTCCGCCAGGGCAGGGAGGGTCCAGCTTCTCCACGCTATCGGAACCCGCTTCCCTCTTTCCGCTGGCAATGGAACTCCAGGCAGGCTCTGCGATTCGCACCGATGTTTCATCTGGAAGCCCCGAAGGCGTTCCGATCGTACAGATTGCAAGATCATACCTCGTTTCTGCAACGGACAGCGGTCTCGTTGTAGTCGATCAGCATGCAGCTCACGAGAGAATTCTTTTCGAAGAAGTGCTCAACGGCGCAAAGCTGGGGGCGCTTGCCGGACAGCAGAGGCTGTTGATCCCCGAGAGCATCAGGCTGGACCAGGAAGCTCTGGAGATGCTCCGGGTCTTCGAAGCCGTTATCCGGGAAACAGGTTTCGACTACTCCCTCGAAGATGACACCCTGCTCCTTCATGCGGTTCCATCCGGCGTAAGACACGGAATCGATGCGATCAGAGAGGTTCTGCTATCCTTTGACGATCCTGCAAGGGCAGAACTCCCTCAAAGGGAGCAGATTGCAGCGGCAACCGCCTGCGCCGGCTCCATCAAGTTCGGAGACGCGCTGAGCACGGATGAGGCGCGTGAACTGCTCGACAGGCTTTTTGCAACGTCCGATCCTTTCCACTGTCCGCATGGCAGACCTACTCTCATCGAGATTCCGTTCAGCGAACTGGAGAGGCGCTTTGGCAGGCTATAGGATTCCAATACTCGCGGGGTGTACGGCATCCGGCAAGAGTGCCGCAGCAATGGCTCTGGCAGAGCACATCGATCTGGAGGTAGTCAGCGCCGACTCGAGACAGGCTTACAGACTCATGGACATAGGGACTTCGAAGCCTTCCCCGGAGGACCGGTCGAGGGTGCCGCACCATCTGCTTGATGTGGTCGATCCGGATGAAATTTTCTCCGCCGGCAGGTTCGCCGACCTTGCAGAACATGCGATTCACGACATCCTAAGCAGGGGCGTAACTCCTCTTGTAGTGGGTGGTTCTGGTTTATACCTGATGGCTCTTACAGGCTCACTGGACGATCTTCCATCTCGCAGCGACAGGATCAGGTGCGTTCTCGAAAAAATCGAAATCGACTCCCCTGGATTCCTGCATAGATTCCTCTCCGAACTGGACTGCTCCCTTGCCGAACGAACGGGTACGGGAGACAGGGTACGGTTGCTCAGGGCGCTCGAGATCATTCTGCAATCAGGTTTTCCCGCATCCCTCCTGCGAAGGGGAGGGGGGCGCACGGACACATCAAGGTTTCGCGTAGTCATTCTGGAAATCGAACCACTCACGCTCAGATCGAGAATAAGGACCAGGACTGCGGAGATGTTCGAGTCCGGCCTTCTCGATGAGGTGAAAGGTCTCCTCGAGCGTGGCTATGGAAGGGATTCCATTCTCGGCAGAACGATTGGCTACGCTGAAGTCCTTGATTACCTGGAAGGTTCAGTATCACTTGATGAAGTAATGACCAATGTTGAAGTGAACACCTGGCGGCTTGCCAGAAGACAGAGGAATATGTTCAGAAGACTTCAGAATCCGGTACGCTGGAACGGCATAGATATCACCGAACTGCGTCGGATGATCGAATAGGGGGTAGCATAAATGGAAAGGGAGAGGGACATGATACTCGAGCATATTCCGCTCGAGGAAGTAAGAATCGAAGACATCGAGTTCTTCGAGCCACCAGCGGGATGGAGCCATTCCGTCCCGGAGCATGAGCCCGGTTTACCTCCCGTTCTGATCGAACAGAACAGGGGATTCATCCTTCTCGGCAATCACAGAACACTCTGGAACGCAATTATCAGGGAGAATACGGCAATTCGTGCGTTTGTCGTTCGGAGCGCTGTGCACGTCGAGATCGCTCACAAGACGATAGGAAACTGTGCGGAAGAAGCCCTTCTCTTCTCCGGGTTGCTTCGAAACGGAATCGTGGGTAACAGGAGCCGCCTTGCAGAGCTGCTTGGGTACTCCAGGGCAAGGATCACTCAGGTCCTGAACCTTCTCAAGCTTCCTTCCGACATAAGAAGGAAGATTCTTCTCACCGACAACATCAGTGAGTTCCAGCTTCGGCCTCTGATCAGGATCGAAGACGAACAGAGGCAGAAGGAGATGTTCGACAGGCTTCTCGAACAGAAGCTCACGGGCAGGCAGATGGCTCTGTTCGCAACGAAGAAGAGCTCTTCCGAGAAAGCGAAAACTGCCCCCGTCGCAGATGAATCGGCTCCGAATCAGTTAACGGATGCGCAATCCATGGAAGAGCTGGAGAAGGTCTTCTCCGATCCCGTCCCGGACCCGGCAGAGGCAACATCTGAAACGGGCTCCATGCCTGAGGGGAAAGAAACCCTCTTCGGAGGAACCGGCAGCGGGAAGAACGGCCTTGCGCCTTCTTCCGATCTCATCAGACGGCTGGGAACGCTCAGGGGCTCCGAATGGGAGGCCATGGCAAGGGATCTCGGCGCAGACGATGACGATATCATCTACCTGGGAGGAATCTCACTTCTACGCTCAGGTCTTTACAAGGAAGCTATCGAGAAGCTCGAAGCCGTGCTGAATGTCCACCCTGAGCACGCGGGAGCCTACTTCTACCTTGGACGATGCCACAACCTTCTCGGCGATCCTGAAACTGCGGAAACTTTCATCCGGAATGCCGTGGAACTGGAACCTGACGACCCGGATTACCTTATGGAGCTCGCAATCGTCCTGGAAAAGATGAACAGGATCAACGAAGCATCCACTTGCTACAAGAGAGCAGGATTGATCAGGAAATCCACGCCGATGAACCAGGAAAGCTCCTGAGAGATGATGTCGATACGGTTCTGTCCGTTCTTTCTGGCATTATCCATGGCCTGTGCAAGGATAGTTGCGCCTGGAGGAGGCCCGGTTGATCTGACCGGACCGGAGCTGATATCGGTAGAACCCGAACCCGGCCCCGGTTACCCGGACCTCACAGAGGTCCTGCTCACTTTCAGTGAGAGGCTGAGCCCGCCGTCCATCGAAATTCCCGTCTACCCATCGGTTCAACACAGAACCAGGTTGAGAGGATCGGAAGTAAGAATACTCCTTGACAGGCCTCTGGGTACCGGGACAATCGTGCTCCATATCCCCTCTACGATCAAGGATGCCAGGGGAAATGAACTCGAATCCGCAGCAGATCTGGTCTTTTCCGGTCTCGATTCACTTGGATCGGCTACCGTAACCCTCTCCATGTCCAGGCAGGGCGGGGGATCGCTGTACGCGAATCAGGTTCTGATAGAAGTATTCGGCATCGACTCCGTACTCATCAGGAGAACGGAGCCGGACAGCACAGCCTCCGCGACGATTGCATGGCTGGAGCCCGGCAGCTACAGGATTCTCTGTTACGAGGACCCTGACCGTTCCTTTACCTGGGAACGTGAGAACGAAGCCGGTTCTGACACGACGATTGCACTCGTAGCAGACTCGGAATTCATTCTGACACCGGTACTGACGGTGGTCGATACAACTGGCCCGGGACTGGTGAACGTCGAGGCTATCGATTCCTACCACATCAAGGTCCTGTTCAACGAGGAAGTGTCTTACGAGAGCCTTTCGAATTCGTCCATGATCCTGACCGATGCAGACGGCTCCGAGATAGTATTAGAGGGGTTCTGGATAACGGGAGGCGGCAGGGGAATGAGCGGACCCATCCTCTCGAGCCTGACCCCCACCGGTGACTCGACGCTCACGCTCAGGCTGGAAGGCATCACCGACCTGCTGGGTAACGTCGCCGATCCGGACTCGCTGGAGTTCTGGGGGCTCGATTCGCTTCCTTACGATTCTCTGCGGGTAATGGGTATCTATCCCGAGCCGGGGGGGGAGAACATTCCGGCAGGCGGCCCTTTCAGCATCGGATTCTCCTTCTGGATCGATATGGATATGCTTCGCCCCCTGTTCAGCCTCTCCAAGGTTTCTGACAGCATGCTCGTGGAAGGCTCTCTGCTCCGCACATCGGGAAGATCCTTCGATTTCGTCCCCCTTCACCAGCTGATGGGAAGCGAGCAGTACAGGCTGGACCTGCAGCCCGGACTGACAACGGCCTGGGGAGACACGCTTGCCGGTTTCAGCTGGACTTTCACGTCGGCATGGGGCGATGAGCCGGGAGCCGTATCGGGAAGGATACGGGGAATATCATCGGAAGTGATCATCCAGATAAGCCATGCCGGAGAATCGGGTGACCCTTTCTTCCGGTCCTTTCTCCCGGGTGATTACCTTTTCGAGGCGATCACTGCAGGAAGGTACACGGTTGCCGCATTCAGAGACAGAAACGGCAATGGCGCCTGGGAGCCCGGTGAACCGTACGGAGCCTACCCCGGGGTCATTACGGTCTATCCCGGTCTGACAACCGAGGAAGTGGATATTGAAATACTCCCCTGAAAAACTCTTCAAGAGAAACCTGTGCAGCGGCTGCGGAACCTGTGTCCTGGCATGTCCGGTCGGGGCAGTCGAAAGCTCAGATGATGGAATACCCTCCGCCTTCCGTTCGAGCTGCATCGGATGCGGTCATTGCGGGGTCTACTGCCCGGAAAACTGCTTTTCTCTCGAACCGGTGGGAGACTTGTCCCCTGGTGTTCCCCTGAAAGCCATTGCACAGGCCAGGAGATCCGGGCGTTTCTACGAGGAAAAGCCTCTATCGGATGAGGACCTGACCGAGCTGCTTTCGATCATAGGTTTCTCTCCCACGGGAACGAATGCCGGCGGCATACATGTCAGGGTAGTGAACGGAAGGAAGTCGGTTGAAGATCTGCTGGAACCCCTCAGGAAATTCCTCCTGACAGCCTCCAGACTGGGAATACCTCAACTTGCAGGTAAGCTGTCCGGTCATGGGGACTGGATCAAGAGGTTCAGAGAGGGGGAGGATCTTCTCTTCAGGGGTGCGCCGACCGTTCTCTTCTTCCACGTGCCCAGGAAAAACGCGACCTGCGGGAGCGATGGCATAATTGCTGCCACGATCACTACTCTCTACGCTGAGAGTATGGGTATCTCAACTCTCTGGAACGGGTTCGCAGAGGCATTCTACCCCCTCGTCCGGAGCTGGCATACACCGGAGACAAGGCGAATGAAGCTGACTGCGGTTCTCTGTGCAGGTTACCCGTCCAGAAGACCGCTCTGGAAGCTTCCCCCGCGGGACTTCACGATTGACACCGTAAGTGAACTCTTCTTCGAATCAGGATCAGGGGCGCCAGGGGAGAGGATCGTGCAGACTGCTTCGCGAATTACCCTCAGAGATCAGATTTCGCCACCGTAATAGCTGGCGGACACTGTAGAGGCTCATGTCGATCCTGCTCACTCTCAGCATCATGTCGGGATCACCGAGTATCCACCTGAAGCTCGAAACAGCGCCATCAACTAGAAAACCCATTGTAACCGCCCTGGCTCCGTTGAATTCCATTTCCGCAATCCGCTCGGTTACCCAGCTGCCTTTCTGAATAGCCCCACCCGGATAGGCCAGCGATGAGATCTCACAGGTGCGTATTCCCAGCTCTCTGTAGAAGTAGTCCATTGCCCTGAGAACGGCTGGAGACCACTGATCCCCGTTCAGCGTAATGAAATGGCGATGCCGCCAGGAGTGATTGCCTATCTCGTGTCCCATGTCGAGAAGCATGTTCAGTTTCTCCTCGACGTATTCCTCCTGCCCGAAAGGAATCTTGTCCCAGGAGATGAAGAATATCACTTTCCCGCCGAAATCAGGATGATTGGTGGTAAACTCTTCGAGAATGGCGACAACGCAGTAGGGGTCTATCTCCGTCGAACCGTCAGCATTCTCCAGGAAGTTGAAATTGTCCTGCCAGCCGTCATCGAAAGTAATGATCAGTGGACGTCTTCCGGATGGCATCTGCATGAGCCCGTTCTCCAGATCTGCCCTTGTCACGAGAGTGAAACCGGCATCGTACAGGTCTTCGAGATCTGCCCGGAGCCTGGAGGGGGTGACTCCGTAGTCCATCAGGATGTCGTTCACGTGGTGGTAGCAGATAACCGGTATACCGCTAGAGGGCATTCCGTACTCTTCCGAGGCAGCCTCTTCCGCGTCACCCTGCACGTGAAAGGGTTCCACCTCGACAGCACCCGTCGTGTAGCCCAGCACCGTGATCAGCAGCGGGAGGATCACTGGAACGGAACCACCGTGAATCTGTCAAGTGAGGCGTCTGTGTAAGCATCGATGAAGACACCTATCTGTCCCGTCGGAGGGAGAGTGGTCTTTACGACCTGTATCAGCTGGCCATTCACCCTGAAATCAACGTAGTTACCGTGAACTTCGGCCGTGAGTACGACACCGGGGAGGTTGTAGGGGAGAAGACGGCTTTTCTCGAAGGGTTCCATTCCCATTACGGGATACCATAAACCGTTGATACAGCGTTGTACCGTGTACTGCCCTCTCGAGTTGGCTCCCAGCAGCAGGAAGTTGTCTCCCCCGTCCGCTCTGAGTACGATTCCCAGCACGGAGTGCTCGAGAAGATCCACATCATCGAACTGAATTTCTACCAGGCCGTCCTCCATCAGACCGGCGGTGCTGAGCAGGATGACCGGATTCCTGAAAACGGAGTTGTCTACATGCATGGCACCGTTGTAGACTTCATAAGGGCTCGGCCTGCCGAACGGGGCAGCCAGAACGTCATCGAAGGTGCAGTTCACCAGCGTATCGGTTACTTCAAGAGAAGCACCCGTAATACCGTCTGGAACCGAGACCGAATCGGCCGATAGAAACGGGCTGGCGCCGGTGGTCGCGCCAACGAAGAATCCACTCGTCTGGGGGGGACCGCAACCTGCAGCGGCAACCAGAGCTATAATCACAGGAACCTGAAGCAGGAGAACAGTTATTCTATACATTGGATCTCTCTTGGATTAGTGATTGGATAAGAACCTTTGACGATGAAAGTTACTTCAGCATTGCTTCTCTGTCCAGTGCTCCTGACCGCATGCGGTCGAGACAATTCCGAGCCATCTCTAACCTCCAGACCTGCTGCCGAAGAACGGGGCATCATCGCATCCGAGCCACCCGAGTTCATCGTAGTCGCATCCCTTCCCGAAACACTGGCAGTACGGTGGCACACCCGCGAGATTACAGCTTTCAGAATCGTGGATGATTTTGAACAGGGAGATCATGTCTCTACGGGAGACACCCTCTATCATGTCGACGACGAGCTCGAGAAACTGGAAATTCAACGATTGGAGATGGAACTCGTTTTCGCCGATGTCGCAGTTTCCACGGGAGACAGCTCGAGTATCGCAATCGCTGACAGCCTGTCCGGCCTTCTCTCTCTGCTCGACGGAACAAGACCGCTTCTCATCGAAACGGATGGCATACTGCTTGCAGCAGTTGACAGCGGTGTGACCTACCTGGGCGATACACTTGCTCTGGTGGTCGTTCCACCCGAAAACCTGTTCACTCTCGTTCCACCGCCAGGTGTAGAGGTTCACTACTGGCCCGAGTGGATCGAAGGCTCACGCCTTATTGAATCCGGTGAAGAAAGTGCCGTATATTCGGGTAATGTCGACGGAGCGGGAATGAGCTTCCAGAATTCCTGGTCCATCCCGAGACAGGTTCTTCGGGAAAGGGGATTAATGAACTTCGTTCTATCGGCAGACGGAGATACGATTCCTGTCGAACGATTCGCTGCAACCGAGAATGGTGTCCTGATCCTGTCCGGTACCGATCTCGAGGGAGTAGAACTGGTGCCATGGGCAGCATCAGGGGAGTGAGGAGAACGGTATGAGTGACGGAAATCCGCTGCTGGTTTTCTCGGCAGCATACGATTACGACCCCGTACCGGGCAGCGCTCTTTCCCTTCTCCATGCCTGGAAGAAGGCGAACATGCTGGGATTCCTCGATCTTCCCGGCAACATGGCTCTGCTCGAATTGTCCATCGAAGCAGCCTCCGACATCCGGTTCAAGAATATGATCGTCGCTGGAATCGGAGGTTCATCTCTCGGGCTGCGAACCCTCCTGGGCGCTCTCGGTTCCTCAGCTCCCCGAACCGTTCACATACTCGACTCACCGGATACAGAACTCATCGGGAGCATTACAGGCGGGCTCGACTGTCGGAACACAGCCGTAACGGTTATCACGAAATCCGGTGGAACTTCGGAGACGCTGTCGATATTCCTGCAGCTCCATTCATGGCTGCCGGAGGACATCAGAGACGAACGCATTACCGTAGTCACCGATCCCTCGACCGGCGATCTCGGCAGGATTGCATCCGACAGGGGCTGGAAACTCCTGCCAGTTCCATCGAACGTAGGGGGCAGGTTCAGCGTGCTCAGCCCGGTTGGGCTGTATCCGGCAGCTTTTGCCGGCATCGATGTCAAAGCGCTTCTGCGAGGAGCGGAAACGGTGTCAGCGGACTTCATGATAAACGGCTCTTCAAGCCTTGCCGGCAGGGTTGCCTCAGCCTTTTTCAGTAATTTCGCTTCCCATCCCGTTCACGTGTTCATGCCTTATTCGGATCGACTGAGTGACCTGGCTCGATGGTTCGCGCAGTTATGGGCCGAGAGCCTCGGCAAGAAGCTCGATAACGATGGCAAAATAGTCAACACCGGACAGACTCCACTCGCCTGCAGAGGACCTGCCGACCAGCACTCTCTGCTCCAGCTCTTCATGGAGGGACCCGCCGACAAGACCATCAGCATTCTCACAGCCAAATGCCGGGATAGAGCACGCACCGGGGGGGTGGCACGGGGGGGGTCTTTCGAGGATTACCCTTCGCTGGACTGGCTGGATGGCCGATCTCCCGACGTTCTTCGCGGTGCAG
Organism: uncultured bacterium; assembly: GCA_965371785.1. Lineage (GTDB taxonomy): Bacteria > Fermentibacterota > Fermentibacteria > Fermentibacterales > JCC-6 > CBDUZS01. The sequence continues at coordinate 13,069 of CBDUZS010000013.1, read as the reverse complement.
AGGCTGCGGCAACTGCCCAGGCGTTGTCGGAAAGGGGGCTGCCAGTAGATCTTTTCACCCTGGAAAGAATCGACGCGGAGTCGATTGGAGAACTCCTCATGACCCTGGAGATCGCCACGGTGCTCACCGGGTTTGCCCTCGACATCAACCCTCTCGATCAGCCAGGGGTCGAGAAAAGCAAGATTCTCACCTGCAGAGCAATGGGAAGAGCGGGATATTGAACGGGCTCTTCCTTATCCTCGCCGCTGCCGGTCTGTACGATCTGCCTCCTTCACCATGGGATCTCATGGAGACAGGGGAAACGTTCTTCTGGTGCTTCGGTGCCGCCGCCAGTGAACAGAGAATCCTGATCGGAGGAGAACCGGTCATCCTCTACGGTGATCCCGGGCTTCCTCCCTGGGGTTCCTTCACAAGCGTCAGGCTCCTCAATCCGCTGGAGGGAGGGATATGGAGTTCGGGTAAATGGACTCTGGACTTTTCCCTGCCCGAAATGCCCGATGAAAGCTACGAAAGCAACGTGGGACTGCTGCAGAACACAAGGGGTAAAGGACGCTACACGGGATTTCTCAGGCGCCCGCTGCCAGGGATGCTCCTCCTCGATCTATCGGTCGGCAGAGAGGATACTGTCAGCTCACAGGCCGTTCGTCTTGAATACTCTCCGTTCGATGCGGCAGCACGGTTCCACCAGGGCGATGGACACAGGTACATGCTCTCCTCCGGTTTCACCGGTTCTCGACTGAGGTTGAGGGCAGGCTTCGCCAGAATGTACGAAGGCTGCAGACAGGGAGAATTACTCGCAGCCTTCGCCTTACCCTTCAACTCGTTTACAGTTGACGTTGGCGGGGGAGCTTCGTGGCTCTACGATTCTCTCGGCTATGGAGAACTGCATGCTCTTTCTAGAATGCGATTCGGGGAATTCACTGTTATGGGCCGCGCAGATCTCACCGACACGAGTGGAGAGATCAGAGCAGGCGGAGCACTTGGCTGCACTGCTGCGCTCGGTTCGTTTGACCTCTCTGCCGGCGGGTTTGCTGCACCTGGAGACGATCTCTCCCTTATCGTTCAGCTTGGAACGGGACCCGTATCGGCAACCCTTATTTCTGAAAACGACCTGACGATTGCCGGCTGCGACCTGGTGATGTCCCTGGAGAATCTGCTCATTCGGGGGTCGGCAACGGCATTCGAGACCGATTCAGTCAGAGTTGCCGGCATGCTCCTGCCATCCATCCGTTACTGGAATGCTCGAATCTCAGCAGGGGGACGTTGCGATCTCACATGGTCGGAAGATGGGGACTGGAAGGGCTCGGTGGATCTTCTGTCCGGCTTCACTCTCGGCAACTTTGCTCTGGTCCTTGCCGTCGAAGACGTCGACAGCGATCTGAGCAGGAGCTGGACTTACGGTCTTACATGGTATTTTACCGACAGACCTCCGGAAATCGAAACCGGAGAAGATGAAAGCAGAGGGGAGTAGCGATGGGTGAGCGGAGAATTGCGGTTCTGGCTTCAGGACGTGGAAGCAACTTCGAGGCTCTGGTCAGAGGGGACACCGGCTCAGGGAGGATCGCACTCCTCATTACCGACAAACAGACTGCTCCCGTGCTCGAGCGGGCTTCGGCTCTCGGGATAAACGGCAGGTTCATCTATCCAGGTAAGTACAGGACACGTTTCGGGATTCCCGAAGAGGAGAACTGGGTAACTTACATGAAGGATGAGGGAATAGAGCTTGTATGTCTCGCGGGGCTGATGAGACTTATCAAGGGACCAATGATAGAAGCGTACCGGAACAGGATAATGAACATCCATCCCGCGATTCTCCCGGCTTTTCCCGGGCTTGACTCACAGCAGAGGGCGCTGGAGTATGGTGTCAAACTGGCAGGATGCACCGTGCACTACGTCGATGAGGGAACGGACACCGGACCAATCATTCTACAGACAACTGTTCCGGTTGAGGATAACGACACCGTTGAAACCCTCTCCGAGCGCATTCTTGCCGAAGAACACAGGATCTATCCCGAAGCTGTAAAACTGCACTGCGATAACAGGTTGACTATTGATGGCCGAAATGTAAGGATAAACACAAAGAGTTATTGACATGTTGAATCCGAGGTTTATTCGTTAGCTGTAGCAAGGTAAGAAACTGGAGGCTTAATGAGCTGGTTCCTGTTGTGGTTTATGCTGTTCTCCACATCGAGCGATCCGTCACCGGCAGGTCCTGTTTTCGGCCTTTCGTTTAACGGCGTCAGGCTTCCGGCAGACAGGTTCTCCTTCGTTGCGATGCCCGGAGAAAGCATCAACCTCACATCCCGGACGGATTCGCTGTCCTGGTCGACGGACTGTGGTGCCGAACCGGCAACCGGAACCGGAACCTACAGTTTCACACTTCCTCGTAGCCACGGGATCTACACTCTCACGGTCAGCGACGGGACAACGATGGAATCCTACACTCTCATCGTACCTGTCGAGACTTCCAGATGGAGGACCACCACGCTCAACTCATTTCCCATCGGCAGTTACGGAGACGGCAACTCGCGCGAACACATTCCTTCGTACTTCATCGAATTGAAGCCGGGTAACATCGGCTCGAAAGTGTCCACTCACCTGACTCTCAGGGACTTTCTAGGTCACATCGAGGGTTCCTATCCTCAGTACATGGCTCTAGATCTCAGGCTGGTCGACAAGCTCGAGTTGACTCTTCGAACGGTACAGCAATTCTACCCGGAAGCAGCCTCCATTCATACGATAAGTGGTTTTAGAACACCCATCTACAACGAAGCAATCGGAAACGATACCGGATTCAGCCAGCATCTGTACGGAGGTGCAGCAGACGTCTGGATAGAGGGCTACCCCCCGAACAACCTCATGGACGATATCGACCGCAACAAGAGAGTCGATGTCTACGACGGAGAGTACCTGGTGGACCTGGTCCGTGTACTGGAAGCCAGGGGGGAGACCGCCGTAGGCGGTGTAAGTGCCTACAGGTGGACCGGTACACACGGCCCTTTCGTTCATATCGATGTCAGAGGTAGTGCTGCGTTCTGGCAGACGCAGAGGAACCTCGTTCCCGAACCGGTTATCTGACCTGTTACGAGCATGGAGAGAAATCAGTGAGTAAACCACTCGTTCTTCTGCTGTCTTCTCTGGGGCTGGCTCTCGGTGTGAGTCTTTTCACCGTATCCAGCTACAGAACCAGAGCAAACGAAATCGAACGGGACTACCTGAACCATCTGGAAGAGATCAACCAGGTAAGAGCGACAATGGATACTCTTGCGATGCTCAACTCCGAGCTTCTTGACGGAAACGTTTCCATTTTCACGATGAGAAGATCGGTTGATTCCCTGACGGCCAGACTCATGGAGATGGAACTGCAGATAAACTATCCCGGATACTATCTCACAATAGACACTTACCAGAATCGTTTCCATCTATGGCACGGCAACATGATCATCCGCTCCGGATACTGCGGCACAGGAAAGGGCTGGGCAACCAACGCGAGCGGCCTTACCTGGGATTTCAGCACTCCCCGCGGCATACGTTACGTCGAGAAGAAGGGGAATAACCCGTACTGGTACCGCCCTGACTGGTACTGGCAGGAGCAGAACCTCAGACCCCCTGATGGGGGTGACATCGTAGTAATCCCCGAGACACTCTCCTACGGTGACCAGATCGTCTACTACCGGGATTCGCTGACAGCTTCGGAACGTGTCTGGGTGAGGGCAGTGCCGGGTGCACTCGGCAGTTACAAACTGGATCTGGGAGGGGGGATTCTCCTCCATTACGGTGTGGGAAGAGGACGAAACGTAAGTCATGGCTGCATACGGCTGAGCGGAGACGACCTCGAGGTTCTGTACAGAACACTCCCCCTCGGAGCACCGGTAATCATTTACTGACTCATCTTTGCGAAGGGCAGATGTTGAGTAGAGAAGGTATCGCAACACAGGATGTTCACAAGACCAGACAGATCGCTGTCATCCTCTTCTGCCTGGTTGCATCGATTACGGTGATCTACATCATTGCAGACACGCGTCCACCCGGGAATCGGGAGAACGAACCCATTCTTCAGGCCCTGGTCGGGGAGGAGGCCGATACTCTCGATACGGTTGTTACACCTGTCGATACAACATCCAACGCCCCTCTGATGTGGACTCAGCCAAGAGGAATCCCCGGGGGCAATGCAGCCTGGGGTTCCGCAGTCACCACCCCTTTCGATACGCTCTGGCGAATCAATACCGGCTTCGAGTTCTTTTCAGCGCCTGCTCTCTGTCAGGGCATTATCTACCTTGGCTGCAACGATGGCAGGTTCAGAGCGATAGATGCCGCATCTGGAAGCACTATCTGGAGCCATGGAATAACCTGCGGCATCTGCGGAGAGGCTGCAGTCGATTCGGAGAGAGTCTATTTCGGCGGCCAGGACGGCTACGTCTACGCGCTCGACAGGGATACCGGTGCCCTCGAATGGTCTGCCGGACTCGGTTACCATGTCTTTGCCGACGTGGCCATTCTGAACGATACGATGGTTCTCACCGGCAACTCCGTTGGACAGATCGTGGCACTGGACGTCTCCAGCGGTGAAGTTATCTGGGACCAGGCGCCGGGAGGGCTCGTTCTGGGACCATGCGTGGTTGACTCGCAGGTGGTATTCTCAACGGAAGACGGTGTTGTCGCAGTCTACACATCCTCCGGTGATCAGGTCTGGAAACGGGATTTCTCAGGTCAGGCATCGGCCCCATCCGCTTCACAGGATGCAGTTTTCGCAGGTTTCTCCACGGGCATGGTCAGGAAACTGGATCTCGTCAGCGGTGAAACACTCTGGGAAACCGATCTCACCAGCTCGACCTCCAGGACCGTTCTGGCAAGACCGGTCCTGCTCGATTCAACCGTTCTCATCGGCACCTGTGACAGCAGACTACTCATGCTCGATTCCGAGACCGGCACGGTCATCTGGGAAAAGGTATTCGAGAACTGGCTGCAGGTTCCCCCGGTGGTTGCTGACTCGATTATCTTCGTGACCGGCGACGATCAGAGGCTTCACCTGCTCGAACTGGATTCGGGAAATTTCATTGATTCTCTGGACATCGGGGGATACTCCGGTACGGCACCCCTGTTCATCGATGGGACACTTATCTTCGGAACAGCTTCAGGTGAGCTGTTTGCCCTTCGGGGTACAGCACCCGCACCCCCCATCGAGGAGCAGGAGTGAGCAGCGGATCTTCAGACATACCCGCAGGATATGTAGGACTCGCAGGTCCGACCAACTCGGGAAAGTCAAGCCTGCTGAACGCCCTTTCGGGCAGGCAGATATCTCCCGTAACAGGTTTTCCCGGAACGACCCGCCTTCCACTGACCGGGATCTCGCTTACCGGGAGGGCACAGATCTGCTTCGTCGACACTCCTCCACTCGAGAAGGAGAGCGACCTCGACATCTTCAGATGGATGGACGTCCTGTGCCTTGTGCTCGACAGCAGGAAACTGAATGAACAAATCGAAGAAGAACATGTCCGCGGGTTACTTGACAGCCTTGAATGTCCTGTGGTGCTTGCATTGACCTTTGTTGACTACTATCCTGAGACCCTTTGGACAGCATTGAGCTTTCAGGCCAGTACTCTCGAAATAGTATCGTCGGTCATTCCCGTTTGTCCCCCGAGGGGAGACGGGATCTCAGCGTTGAAGAAATCCGTCATCTCACTCCTTCCACTCAGGCAGAAAATCTTCCCGGAAAACTGCACGACACTGCACTCCGAACGTTTTCTCGTAAGCGAGCAGATCAGGAAAGAGCTCTTCAACATCCTGCCAATTGATGTAGCCGCACGTACTGCCGTTCAGATCGAGGAATTCTCATTCCGCGACGGGAAGACCTACGTCAGAGCCAATCTCCATGTGGCCAGACATCTCAGCAAGGGAATCGTTATCGGAAAAAGGGGACAGACTCTTGCCAGGATCGTCCTCGCTGCCTCAGCTTCATCGCAGGATCTTCTCGGCAAGCAGGTCCACCTGGATCTCTGGGTAAAGGTCCGTGAATCATGGCCGGACAACCCGAAGGACCTGCTGGAGTTCGGCTATGTTTGCTGAAGATCCTGCCTGCAGGGTCACACTCGAAGCGTTCGAGGGTCCACTCGACCTCCTGCTCTTCCTCATACGAAGGGATGAACTGGACATTCTCGATATCGAAGTCGCCAGGGTCGCAGATCAGTACCTGGAGTTCATTCGCGGAATGCAGGATCTGAATCTGAATCTCGCCAGCGAGTACCTTGTCATGGCCGCCACCCTCACGAGAATGAAGAGCAGATCGATCCTTCCGTCCAGAACAGGATTCGACGAGGATGGAGAAGATCCACAGACTCAGCTTCTCAGACAGCTGGTTCTGTACAGGGCATTCAGGGAGGTATCGGCCGAGTTGAAAGACAGCGAGAGTGTATGGAGGGACGTTTTTCCCTCTCCGGGTGAGCGTAACAGATGGACCGACGGGAAGTATGAGATGGTATCGGGACAGACAACACTGATCGATCTCCTGACCGCTCTCGACGAACTTACATCGGACGACGATCAACCGGAATCTTTCAGCTACCTGCTTCCGGCACTGAGTCTGACGGAATGCATCGAATCAATTCGCTTCTCATTCGAACAGGACTCCGAGAGAAGCCTGAACGAACTGCTCGGTCCGGAGCCAACGAGACGGAGGACGGTAGCATTCTTCGTCGCAGTACTGGAACTGATAAGAAGAGGTTGGCTGGAATTCAGACAGGGCTTTCCCTTTGCCGACATCATCCTCAATAGAACCGGAAGGTGGCCCTGATGCTGGATCGACTTGCCCGTGAAATAGAAGCCCTCCTGATGGCATCCGAGACTTCACTCTCGGTGGAACATCTCTGTGAGCTCACGGGCAGCGGCCTGGACTCGGTTGAACAGGCCGTTGAGAGAATCAGGAAGTCACTCGAATCGGAAGGTCACTCGATTACGGTGCTCAACATCGCAGGAGGCCATCGTCTTGCCACTCGTCATGAATTCGGAAACCTGGTCTCGCAGTTGTTCGAAGGCAGACGGCCGGGCAAACTGACACGGGCAGCGCTCGAGACCCTTGCAGTAATAGCCTACAGCCAGTCCTGTACCAGAATTTCGATCGAGTCGGTCAGAGGTGTCAATTGCGATAGCGCCCTCAGAACACTGCTCGAGCGTGAACTCATCAGGATCGCCGGAAGACAGGATTCACCGGGCAGACCTCTTCTGTATGCAACTACGGATGCATTCCTCGAGTACTTCGGGCTACTCTCCCTGGATCATCTGCCGAGAGTGGATGAGATAGAGGAACTTCTCTCCATGGGGCTCGATGAGATCGAGAAAAGACTGCACAATGAGCGGATCGAGGATGGGGAAGAAGAAACCTAATCCTGAGGTCCCGAAGCATATCAGTGGTATCAGACTCAATCGCTTCCTGGCGAGAGCAGGCAAGGGATCCAGGCGGACCTGTGATGGATTCATCTTCGACGGGTTCGTTTCCGTCAACGGGACCGTAGTCCGCAATCCGGCACACAGGCTGGAAACGGGTGACCGGGTTCGCTACCTTGGAGAAACCGTCAGCACACCGGCACCGTTCATTGCAGTACTGAACAAACCGGTAGGCTACGAAACCACGATGGGGGAGCGGAGAGGAGTCAGAACGGTCACCGAGCTTCTCAGAGGTATTCCACAGGGAGCTGCCCCTGTTGGGAGACTGGACCTGAGGACGGGCGGTCTTCTTCTCTTCAGCAACGATGGTGATATCATCCACCGGCTTACGCATCCTAAATGGAAGATAGAGCGTGAGTACGTGCTGATACTGTCCAGAGCCCCGTCCGAGAAGGCTCTTGAAAGACTCAGAAAAGGTGTAACGATAGAACCAGGGGTCTTCTCCAGACCTGAGGATATTGTGATATGCGGAAGGCAGAAGATCAGGTTCGTTCTCACAACGGGTAGAAACCATGAGGTCAGGAAGCTCGCAAAAGCGTGCAGGCTTTACCTGTCCGGTCTGGAACGCATCAGATACGGACCCGTAAAGATTGGCTCTCTGAAGCGTGGAAGCTGGCGTTTCCTGAACGAACGTGAGCGGAATGAACTTCGCAAAGCCGTAGGGCTGAACCTGGCAGGCGAATGAAAACTGATTCTGATTCAGTCCGGTCGGTCCTCTGCGACAGAATCTCGTGGGGGGCCTTGTTCCTGCTTCTGCTGCCGTTCATGGCCACGCTCTTCTACGTCCTGGCGTCCGGTGTGCCCGATCTGCTCACTTCGGGAGATGGAGCTCTTCTCGAGATATCCACGCGGAATCTGGCATCCGGGAAAAGCCTTACCGGACCGTATTCACGGTTCGGTTTCCATCATCCGGGGCCTGCCTACTTCCTCGCGCGGGTGCCGCTCTACTTCCTGTTCGGCTCCAGCTCATCCAGTTCCTACCTGACGGTGAGTCTTATCGCTGTTCTGTCACTCGGTGGGATATTCCTTCTCCTCAGACGGAACGCAGGATCGATACCGTCAATTGCTTTCTGTCTCATTGCATCACTGTATCTGAGATCCATGCAGCCGGTGATATGGCTCTCAGAGTGGAATGCATTCGTAGTGATCCTGCCTTTATTCTTTGCCGTTATTGCTTTTGCCGCAGTCGGATCTGGCCTGCACAGGTATCTTCCCCTGGCAGTTCTATCCGCCTCCTTTGCTGCCCAGACCCACATCGGCAGCGTTCCGGTTGTCATCATCATTTCAATTGCGGCAGGCGTTCTCTACTTCCTCCCGAAGGGCATTCTGCTCCCCGCAGCTGCAGAACGAACTGCCTGCGGGAATGCCGGGAAAAGCCTTCTCATCGCAATCGTACTGCTGGCAGCCCTCTGGTCACCAGTCGCTATCGAGCAGTTCTCTTCGGGCTCGGATGGAAACATCTCCACTATTCTGAGCTATTTCAAAGAGAATCAGCCAGATCCTGTTACCCTGGAAGCAGTTGAAAGCTGGGGATCATCTGCAGCCTGTCTGGAGATATCCTACCTGAATCCGGACTTGCTCCGAAGAACGAATTCGCTTGGAATCGTAAGAATTGTGGTCCTTGCAATCAGGTTTTCCTCTCTCGTTCTCTGCTGGTTCCTGCTCAAGAGAAAAGGGAGAAGCCGTTTCGCTGCATCCCTCTGCCTGCTGGCTCTGACCCTTCACGTCGTGACTTTTCTTTCCATCCTCCAGATACGGGGAGTACCGCACTCCTACCTCTTCACGTGGCTTTCATTCATCAGCCCTCTCTCATGGGTTGCGATTGCCGGTGCGGTAATCGAATTGAGCAGACTCAGTGAAAGAAAGTACTCACTGCTCATCAGCCTTCTTTTAGCATTTGCACTGATTGCCGCATCAACCGTAACGAATCTTCGTCTCGTATCGAGAGGTGATACAGGACCTTACGATCCACTGGATATCCATGACGAGCGTATTCGTCCACTGTCAGATCCGCTGTTTCGACATCTCGACTCCGTAGAGGGGGGCAGCTGGTTCATCAGATTGGGAGATCATGATCTATGGCCGGTCATGACGGGAATCGTGAACAGACTCTCGAAGCTTGGGTACGATGTGGAGGTTGACCCGGCCTACTCGTTCATGACTGCAGTTTCCCCCGAGAGCGTTGCACGCCCCCTGTTCCTCACTTCTGACGGAATGATTGGACCATTCGAATTCGAAGTGCTCGCTGAATTTGACGGCATTCTCCTGCTGAGATGATTCATCATATCTGATACTTGACGGAACTTCATGATTACAGGATATTTGCAGCCAGATTTTACGAAGGGGTGTGACCTTGTCTGACTAGAACGATTGCCATCGACGGCCCCGCTGCTTCCGGAAAGAGCACGACTGCTCGGCTAACCGCGGAAGCGCTCGGTTTTCTTTACCTGAATACCGGGGCAATGTACAGGGCAGCCGCTCTGCTCAGCTCCCGATCTGGAATTCCGCTCGAGAACGGTGCTCGAATCGCTTCCATGCTCGAAGACCACGCATTCGATATTGATGGACGCCTCACTCTTATCGATGGTGAAGACGTCTCCGATCATATCAGGACCGCTCTTGTGGCCAGTGAAGCAAGTCGAATATCGACTTTCCCTGAGGTCAGACGTTTCATGGTCAGACGCCAGCGGGAACTCGGAGCTCTCAGAGATACGGTTGCGGAAGGCCGTGATATGGGTACCGTGGTCTTCCCGGAGGCTGTTCTGAAGATCTACGTGGTTGCCGATTTCGCAGTCAGGTTTCAGAGACGTGTTCTGGAGCTGATCGGGAATGACAACGATGTTCCCGAAACCGCAACTCTCATCAGGCAGATGCTCACTCGAGACATGAGGGACAGGAACCGGAAGGATTCACCTCTGCGTCCTGCATCGGACGCTATCTGGCTTGATACATCGCAGATGTCTATCGGGGAGCAGGTTATTTCAGTTGTTGAGCTCTTCCGGCAGCGGGTGGGGCAGTCATGAACGAAATGATGACCTTGAGAAATCGACTTCATCGCATAGCCCGGTTTCTATTCTCCTCATTCTTCGGCCTTCGCGTTCATTGCCATGCTTCGATTCCTCGCAGGGGAGGGCTCATAATAGCCAGCAACCACATATCCGAGCTCGATCCACCGGTGCTTGGTTCCAGTATCCCGAGAGAGGTCTTCTTCATGGCAAAGGCTGAGCTCTTCAGGACGAGAATGGGAGCCTTCTACCTTCCTAGAATAGGAGCTTTTCCCGTCAACAGGGACAGCGTCGACACGAAAGCCCTGCGAACATCTCTTGATGTGCTGAGGAACGGCAACATCCTCGTAGTCTTTCCGGAGGGCACGAGAAGCACTGACGGGAAACTGCTGCCCGTCAAGGCAGGAGTTGGCCTGCTCGCGGTCCGTTCGGCAGCTCCGGTGCTTCCGGCTTTCATCTGGGGAACGGATCATCCGTTCAGGGCCCTGTTCGGGAGAAGCAGGTTCTCGGTTAGTTTCGGAAGGATCATCACGGCAGACAGAATTGCTCGAGAACATGCACAAGACGGTTTCTCAAAAGTAGCTGAATCGATAAGGACATCGATCGAACAGCTCAGCAATGAATTCAAAGAAAACGAAACAGGATAGGAAATAATGGAAAGGAAGAACGAAGTGAGCAAAAAGGAACTGGTAGTAGGGCTGACTCCTGAGGAAATCGAGGCCATTGAGGGCCAGGAGTACACGCAGGCTGAAAGAGCAGAACTGGAGGCGATATACGACGGTACAATGTCTTCGACCGGAGTCAAACTGGGCGGCATTGTCCCGGGAACGATTCTCAAACAGGTCGGAAACGAAGTCATCGTCGACATCGGTTTCAAGAGCGAGGGGGTTATTCCCCTCTCGGAGTTCCGGGAAGGTGAGGAAGCCATTCCCGGCCAGCAGGTCGATGTGTTCATCGAGAATCTGGAAGACGCCGATGGGAGGGTAACGGTCTCCAAGGAGAAGGCTCACTTCCACAAGGTATGGGCCGACATCAAGGCAGCTTACGATTCAGGCACCATCCTTACCGGCAAGGTCATGAGGAGAATCAAAGGCGGTCTGGTCGTACGGATTATGGGAGTAGACGCCTTTCTGCCCGGTTCACAGGTGGCACTCAGGCAGGTTCCGAATCTGGAGAAATTCTCCGGACAGGAGCTCGAGTTCAGGGTAATCAAGCTCAACAAGCGGCGCAGGAACATCGTCGTAAGCCGCAGGCAGGTTCTGGAAGAAGCCAGATTCGAACTCAAGGAAGCTCTGATACGTGATCTGGAAGAGGATCAGGTAAGAAAGGGTATCGTCAAGAATATCACTGACTTCGGCGCATTCGTCGATCTTGGCGGAATCGATGGCCTCCTGCACATCACGGACATGAGCTGGGGAAGAGTGCGCCATCCCTCACAGCTCGTGGCAATAGGTGATGAAATAGAGGTGAAGGTCCTCAAGTTCGATCGTGAACGTGAGAGGATATCACTGGGTCTCAAACAACTCCAGCCTTTCCCATGGGATGGTGTCGAGGATCGCTACTCAAGGGACTCGGTTATCAACGGCAAGGTTGCCAGCATTACGGACTACGGAGCCTTCATCGAACTCGAGCCGGGCGTCGAAGGTCTTATACACATCTCGGAAATGTCCTGGACAAAGCACGTCAGACACCCCTCGAAACTCCTCACGGTAGGAGATACTGTCGAGGCTGTCGTTCTGAGTGTGAGTGAAGAGGAGAGAAAGATATCCCTGGGTCTCAAGCAGACGCAGGAAAATCCATGGAACACGATAGAAGACAGATTCCCTGTCGGTTCCGTTGTGAACGGTATGGTTAGAAACCTCACCAATTTCGGCGCCTTCGTCGAGATCGAGGAGGGAATAGACGGTCTTGTTCATATTTCCGATATGAGCTGGACCAAACGTGTTTCACACCCCTCCGAAGTTCTCACGAAGGGGAGTGAACTGAAGGTCGTCGTCCTCAGTATCGACTGTGAGAATCGCAGGATTTCACTAGGTCTCAAGCAGACCCAGGAGAATCCCTGGGATTCGATGAAGGATAAATTCCCCGAGGGCACCGAGGTCAGGGGTAACATCGTACAACTCCTTGACAGGGGTGTTGTTGTCGATCTGGACAATGATATCGAGGGTTTTGTCCCTCTGAGCCAGCTTGGATGGGAGAGCCTCGAGAGCCCGGAAGAGATTCTTCGCATAGGCGACGAGCTTCCACTCAGGATAATAGAGGTTGTGCCCTCCAGCAGAAGAATCGTACTCAGTGTCAGGAGTTACTTCAACGGTCGTCCGATGGAGGAACTGAGCGAGTTCCGCAACAATCTCGAGGGACGTCCTCCTCTCGAGGTCGTTGAAGAGGCTATACCTCTATCCGATGCTGAGGATTCGAGTGAAGAAACAGCAACCGCTTACGAGCCACCTTCCGAACCAGAAGTTGAGGAAGAGGCTGTTGCACCGGAACCCGAAGCAGTTTCCGAGCCCGAGGCAGCGGAAGAGGCTGTTACACCGGAACCCGAAGCAGTCTCCGAGCCCGAGGCAGTGGAAGAGGCTGTTACACCGGAACCCGAAGCAGTCTCCGAGCCCGAGGCAGTGGAA
>CBDUZS010000012.1:0-49502 GCA_965371785.1 uncultured bacterium | reverse complement strand
GTGTTTCCGGAAAATCATCCCTCCCCAGGACGATTACTCTGCTTCCCTGCGTAAGTATCGAAGAGACCATTCCGTAACCTGGCTTCATGAGAACGACGTCAGCCGCTGCGGTGAGATCCGAAAAAGTGCAGCCGTTCTCCCTCATCCGATCGGGGGTGATGTTGTGCTCGAGCCGGAAAGGGTTGTCGGGCAGGCTTGACACCAGTTTCCAGTCCCCCGGGTCCTTCATGTCCAGGCTGACTCGGGCGGGTTCTCTAAGGGCTACGAGGCACAGCTTCCCTGAACCTGTGATCCGCCTTCCCTTCCCGGGGTCTCCCGGTCCTCCTCCGGGAACAAGCGGCATGTCGATTGTCTCGTGGAAGGGGCTTGCAGGGGGGCCAAGCGGAAGCCTGAGATACGTGCCTTTCCGGTAGAGGCGCTGCAGCAGGTCGCATTCCGCCTTCATGTCGGGGAACATCTCACGGAAGATCCAGTCCCACGTGAAGCTGGCGATACCAAACGAAGGAATCCCCAGCCTGAAGGCTGCTTCGAAGGGAACCGGGTCGATGTCCGAAATGACCAGATCTGGTCTCAGTTTCTCCATTCTCTGTATCTCACGATCGAGAATCCCGGAAAAGCCTGCGGCAAACTCCTTCAGCGCGTTTCTCGACAGCCCGGAATCCGTAGTCCCCCGCGATTGCACCGGGTAGGGTCCTGCGTTTTCCGGGGTCTGGCTGCTGATCGGGCACCCCTCCCAGAACCAGCCCGGAACCCTTGTAACCAGGTCTATTCTCAGTGTCGGGAAAGCAGCGTCCAGCGCCTTCATTACCTCCCGTTGACGGGCAGCATGACCCCAGCCGTGAGATGAAACGTACCAGACTGCGTTCAAAGATCCCTCATCCTTCTTAGCTGCCTGGTGAAGAACCAGCCGGTGAGCAAGGCGGAGAGAAGGTCGGCACCCGGCGCTGCCACCCATATTCCGTTGAGGGGAGAGGAGAAGAGCCGCGGAAGAATCAGTATCAGGGGAACGAAGAAGAGGATCTGCCTGCTAACCGAGAGGACGAAAGCCTCTCCGGCCTTACCGAGAGCCTGGAACATGCTCGAGCCGACAATCTGGAACCCTATCAGAGGGGTCATTGCGACGATTATCCGCAGAATGGGAACTCCCGCCTCAATGAGCTGCGGGTCACCGCTGAAGATGCTCAGGATCTGACGGGGGAAGATCTGAAGAACCAGGAACATGACAAGAACCAGCGCCGTTGCCGAGAGGGTTGCGTACTTCAGGGCTTCCCTGACCCTGCCGTAGAGCTTTGCTCCGTAGTTGTAGCCGATTATCGGCTGCAGCCCCTGAACAAGCCCGAATATCGGCATGATGGAGAAGATTACCAATCGATTGATCACGCCCAGTATGGCGATGTGCAGATCCTGACCGTATCGGAGAATCGAACGGTTCATAACGATTGCGAGCAGGCTGGCAGCGACAATTCTTGCAAAGGATGCCGAACCGACCCGAAGTACTTCCAGCGATACGGAGAGGGTGGGAATCAGGTATTTCCGCCTTATCCTCACGGTGTTCCTGCGAAGAAAGTAGTGCCGCATCAGGAACGCAAAGGCACAGAACTGCCCGATGACGGTAGCGACAGCCGCTCCCTGTATCCCCATCTTCAGGGCGAAGATGAATATCGGATCGAGGATTATGTTCACTCCCGCTCCCAGCATCATGCTGAACATCGCCGTTCTGGCGTTTCCCTCCGAGCGGACCAGGTTGTTCGTACTCACCGCTATGCCGAAGAAAACACTGCCGAGGAAGATCACGGAAAGGTAGTCTCTTGCGTATGGAAGAACGGCTTCGCTTGCCCCGAACAGTCTGAGAATCGGTGTGATGAAGAGAAGAACGACAACGGTCAGGGAAAGGGAAACGATGGTGATCATGGTGAAAGCGCTGCTGGCAACCCGCTCCGCCTTATCGTTGTCTCCCGCTCCGAGCGCTCTGCTGACGACGGAGGCCGATCCGATTCCAATGGTCTGTGCAACCGCGAGTCTGAAGAGCTGTACCGGGAAACAGATCGCCAGAGCTGCAAGCGCAAGGGTTCCGACACCCTGACCTACGAAGATGGTATCGACAACGTTGTAGAGCGAGTTCACAAGCATGCCCGCAATTGCCGGTGCAGACATTCTGATGAGGAGCCTGCCCATGCTCTGCGTACCGAGCAGTGCCGTGTTGGTGTTCACCGTCTTCAGTTCCAGCCTTCGTGCAGTGCAAATCGTTTCGCGAATAATGTCATTGAAGCATGTTCAGTATTCTGCTGGATTGGCAGACGAAGAGCCACCTCGACCGTAGATTCTCTAAAAACATACATCCAGGTAGGAATTACTCTTTCCTAACCTGTTGACATCAGACATAATTGCACCAATTGTTACCGTGCGTAAATGAAGGGAGGCGCAATGAAAGGTCTGGCATATCTTTTCGTGGTGGTGATTGCCTGCATCTGTACAGGCGATCCCCAGATAGTGCTGACGCTCGATGCACCTGACACGAACATCAGTGGTCTGGGGTATGGTGCTGGTTCACTCTGGGCAGTGGACAAGACTACGGAATTCGTTTACAGAATTGATCCTGCGAACGGAACCGTTCTTGATTCATGGTATTTCGCAGCGAACGGAACAAAGGTTCCCGCAGGTCTGGCTTTCGCCAACAACACGATCTACCTTACGGGTGGAAATCCACCCAACCTCACTCTTACTTACGGTTACAGGTACAACACTTCGGGAACCTATCTGGGCTCCTTCTCGATGGACTGTTGAGGAAGCGATCTCGACCAGGAGGTAACTGGTCTTGCTTCAAACGGTTCATACGTCTACGGCGCAGGAGTCGACACCCAGACACTCAAGGAGACCATAGAGAGATACAGCTCTACGGGCTCTCTTCTTACCGGACCCTATCTTTTTCAGGAACTCGGTATTGATTTCTACGATATCGCCTGCGAGGGCGGCGGGGACGGAATCGGTGACATCTGGTTCGCATGCAACGATGCCAGTCTTCCCATTCGTGTCTTCAACACCGCTGGAACCATGACCTTCAGTATTTCATCCTCCATCGTACCGGCAGCACACGGCTTGTGCTTCGATGACGAGGGTTACCTGTGGGTCAGCAACTGGAACACCGACGAAATCTACAAAGTTGATCTGAACCCTGTTGCTCTGCAGAGAGCCACATGGGGAGAGATCAAGTCAACAATAGGCAGTGAATAACACTCGTTTACGCAGGGAGGGTCGGCGCCATGCCGACCCTCTTTTTTACCGATAATCCTCAACTAAAACGCGGGCGGCTTCCCTCTTCTCCTCCACCATCGCTTTCACCTTCATCAGTCGCGTCAGGTTCCCTCTCTCCATCTCGTCCAGTTTCAGCCTGATGTACCTTATGGCCTGTTCCAGGTCCGGAATCAGGATGAATTCGAGTGAATTCACTCTCCTTCGCGTGGTATCTATCTCTCCTGCGATAAGGCTTATGGCTTTCTCCTGTTCGGCAAGCTCGACGATCTTCGGAAGAACCTTCCTGTAGATCTCGAGTGATTCATCGAGTTCCGCAGGGGTGTCGAACATCCCGTAGTTCCTTACGTTTCCCTCTATCGTCACCTCGAAGACGGGTAACGTAAGGTTCATTATCTTCCGTGTTGTTGTTGATATTCTGGCCTCTGCTCCCGGGTAGCGCAGAGCGTCGAGCAGCCCGGCTTCCTCCATTTCAGCACGGGCAAAGAGGAACTCCCGGTAGGCTGATTCCAGTTCGTTTTCCAGTATCTCCCTGGCTCCCTCGTAACGGGCGATCAGAATCTTGAACTGCCGCATGAGTTCATCCAGCTTGTCCTTCAGGAGTTTGTGCCCTCTTCTGGCCAGACCGATCCGTTTACGGAGCTGCAGCAGGTCCATGCGGGTCGCACGGACTTCTATCGGCATTACTCGTTTTCCTCTCCCGAAGTGGGCCAGTATTTATCGAGGTTTTTCGGGCTGATCCGCTTCATCTCACCTCTCGGAAGCAGCTTGAGAAGTTCCCATCCCAGGTCGAGTGTTTCGAAGATTCCTCTGTTCTCGTGTTCGTCCTGGCTGATGTACCTCTTCTCGTACTCGTCCGCGAAGTTGAGATATTTCTGATCCAGCGGGCTGAGAGCGGCGGTACCCAGGATAACGGCCAGTTCCCTTGCCTGCTTGCCGGCGGAGTATGCAGCCATGAGCTGGTTGAAGAGGTCGGCGTGATCCTCTCGGGTTTTGCCCTCTCCGATTCCCTTGTCCTTTAGCCTGGAGAGCGATTCCATGACGTCCATTGGAGGGTAGATCCCTCTCTTGTGGAGCTCCCTGTTGAGGATCAGCTGTCCCTCGGTGATGTACCCGGTCAGGTCGGGAATCGGGTGTGTCTTGTCATCTTCAGGCATGGAGAGGATGGGAATCTGTGTAATCGATCCCTTCCTGTTCTTGATCCTGCCCGCACGTTCGTAAATGGAAGCAAGGTCTGTGTAGAGGTATCCCGGATAACCCCTGCGGCCGGGAACTTCCTTGCGTGCCGCGGAGATCTCTCTCAGCGCATCGCAGTAGTTGGTCATGTCGGTCAGGATGACCAGGATGTGCATATCCTTTTCGTAGGCAAGATATTCGGCCGCAGTGAGAGCCATCCTCGGAGTCGATATCCTCTCGATGGCCGGGTCGTCGGCAAGGTTGAGGAAGACCACTGCTCTGTCCATTGCTCCCGTGCTGCGGAAGTCCTTGATGAAGTAATCGGCTTCCTCGAAAGTAATCCCCATCGCGGCAAAGACGACAGCAAAGCTCTCTTCATCTCCGAGCACCCTGGCCTGCCTGGCTATCTGGGCGGCAACAGCGGAGTGGGGCAGGCCGCTTCCGCTGAAGACCGGGAGCTTCTGGCCCCTCACCAGTGTGTTGATACCGTCAATGGAACTGAACCCCGTCTGTATGAACTCCGCCGGATAGTCTCTGGCAAACGGATTGATAGGTGCTCCGTTGATATTTTTCATCTTCTCGGGAACGATTGGCGGTGCAGTATCGAACGGCGCCCTGGGCCTTCCCTGTCCGTCGAACACTCTGCCGAGCATCTCGGATGAGACTCCCAGCTCGACGCCCTTTCCCAGGAAACGGATCTTGCTTCTCTCGATGTCAGTTCCGCTGGAGCCTTCGAAAAGTTGGACAAGCGCGGTTCTCGAATCGATCTCGAGAACCTTTCCGTGGCGAATCTCCCCATTGGGAAGTTCGATTTCAACCAGCTCTTCGTAGGACACTCCCTCGACCCTGTCCACCAGCATGAGCGGGCCGGATATCTCAATTGCTGTCGTGTATTCTCTTATCATTCCCACTCCCTCCTAGGCTTCGCGATCCTGTTGAATGATCCTGTCGATCTCTGAAGTGGCTACCTCACGTATTCCATGAATTTCAGCGATATCTTCCTCTGGAATGAATCTCATTCTGGTGATCATCTCCTTCAGCGGCAGGTCGAACAGCTCCTTCGGAGGTACTTCCGCGGCAAGAGCTCTGCTCATTTCCTCATGTGTGTGAATTATCACCATCATCATTGCCTTCTGTTTATCGATGGACGTGTACGTATCCACCTC
Organism: uncultured bacterium; assembly: GCA_965371785.1. GTDB lineage: Bacteria > Fermentibacterota > Fermentibacteria > Fermentibacterales > JCC-6 > CBDUZS01. The sequence goes on along the minus strand of CBDUZS010000012.1, from coordinate 43,911 downwards.
GTGGAATGCGTTCTGATGAAGGAAGTCCTCCCTGAGCGAGCGGGAAGTGTAGAGTATGAGCTGATCCTTCGGTGACAGAGACTCGGCTCCGACAAGCCTTGCGATCTCCTGCAGATTGGCTTCGTCCTGGAGCAACGCGATCGATTTCCCGACCATCGGCACCCATTCTTCTCCCAGTCTCTCGTCATAGTATTCGCGGAGGTTCTTCGTGTAGAGAGAGTAACTGTCAAGCCAGCCGATCGCCGGGAAATGCCTCATGTATGCTAACCTGGCTTGCAGGCTCCAGAAGACCTTGACGACCCGCAGCGTGGCCTGCACAACGGGATCGGAGAGATCTCCCCCTGCAGGGCTCACAGCCCCCACAACGGTGAGGGCTCCGTGTCGATTGTCCCCGCCGATGCAGACTACTTTGCCGGCCCTCTCATAGAATTCAGCAATTCTCGTACCGAGGTAGGCAGGATATCCTTCCTCTCCGGGCATTTCCTCGAGCCTTCCTGACATCTCCCTCATGGCTTCAGCCCAGCGGCTGGTTGAATCGGCCATAAGAGCTACCGAATAGCCCATGTCCCGGAAGTACTCTCCAATGGTGATCCCGGTGTAAACACTTGCTTCCCTTGCTGCTACCGGCATATTGGATGTGTTTGCCACGAGGACCGTTTTCAGAACCAGAGGTTTTCCCGTTTTGGGGTCTTCGAGCTCGGGAAATTCCTGCAGCACGTCGGTCATCTCGTTCCCGCGCTCCCCGCATCCGACGTAGATCACCACTTCTGCATCTGCCCATTTGGCCAGCTGATGCTGAATTACGGTCTTACCACTTCCAAAGGGACCGGGGACACAGGCTGTACCCCCTTTTCCAACGGGAAAGAAGGAATCAATAACGCGCTGACCTGTGATAAGAGGTTCGACGGGTGCCTTTTTCTCGGCATAGGGTCTGGATTTCCTTACAGGCCAGTCGTGGTACATGCAGAGCTCTACAGCTTCTCCGGTCGAATCCTGGAGCTTTGCGATCACGGTATCGATGTTGTAGTCTCCCTCTTCGATTACCCAGTCAATCTTACCGACAATGCCAGGAGGGACCATGACCTTGTGATCGATCAGCTCGGTTTCGGGAACGGAGCCGATTATCTCTCCTCCGGATACTTCAGAGCCGGGTTCGATAACGGGCTTGAAATGCCATAGTTTCTCATGATCAAGACCCGGGATGTTGACTCCCCTCGTGATCCAGTCCCCCGCGATCTCCCTGACCTTGTCCAGCGGCCGTTGAATGCCGTCGTAAATGGCTTTGAGGAGTCCCGGGCCGAGCTCCACGGAAAGTGGTTTTCCGGTCTGGTATACAGGATCGCCTGGCTTGAGCCCTCCCGTCTCCTCGTAGACCTGAACAGAAGCCTTGTTTCCCTTGAGTTCGATGATCTCACCGATGAGCCTGTAGTCGGAAACGAAGACCACGTCGAACATGCGAGCTTCTTTCATTCCGCGGGCTACGACGAGCGGGCCGGCTATCTTGTCAATTACTCCATGTGCCATTCACTGCCCTCCGCTAATCCTCCTCGGCCATCAGATCAACACCTACGGCCCGAAGTATGAGATTTCTTATAGTGTCTTCTCCACGGTGCTGACTGCCGGTCACGCCAGGCAGCACTATCACCGAGGGAATTGGTTTGTGCGAAGCTTCTTCGATCTGTTCTGAAATGCTGTCAAGCATGTTCTCGGTAACCATGATCACCGATGTCTTTTCCCGTATGAGTCTTCGAAAGGCTTCCGCTGCCTCGTCCGGTCCCTCCGGTACGATGGTCTCGACTCCCAGCGCCTTGAACCCTAGAACGGAGTCTGCGTCTCCTATGAATGCTATCTTCCCCTTTGCCATCGATTCCTCCTAGCCGCGCGGCAGGCGCCGCAGGAGCCTGTTTCTGTCGACTCCCGCCGACCGGGCAGCAACCAGAAGCCTCAGATGGGATATCTCCATCTCCCGCTTCATCACGAAGGCAGCAAGCGGGGCAGGGCCGAAAATCTGAAACGAGCCGATATCGAGCATTTCGAGCATAATCCTGTCGCTTTCCCTCTCGTACTCGACGAAGGAGCCCAGGTTCAGTGCGTCCTCGAGGCAGGAGGAGAGCTTTTCCAGCCCGGGGTTCTCCGCAAGCAGGTGGGAAAGCTGTCCGGTCTGATATGCGTCCGCTATCTCGGAGGGAGAGTGAAACCCTCCTTCTAGAAGCAGTTTCTCCACGGTATCGCGAGGAATATTTTCCTGTTTGCATCTTCCGGCTATAAGAAAATTCTTCTGCTCTATTCCCGTACGGACATACCTCCGGAATCCCCTGCCCAGGTCCGGGAGTTCTTCCAGTTCAACCCTGGCCGCGAGTTCATCCATACGGTAATCGATTTCCTTGATGGATGGTGTGTCGAGTTCCAGAAGCCCTTCGAGCGTCTCACGGAAGAGAGTTGGGAGTTCTTCTCTAGATTCCGCATCATGAATCGCTGCTACCAGCAGGTTTGTGTCGAGCAACCCGTTCCTCTCGATCTCCACGTTTTGTCCTGTTCCAGCGATATGGCTCTTCCAGAGATACCTTGCGTTTCTCACGTCCCGCCTGTGAAGAAGCCCTCTCACCAGCCTGGCGTCTTCCGATAGTTCGATGAGCTCCTGTTCCGATGACGACATCGCCTTTTCGAAACAGTCATCGAGTTCGTGCCCCTGCATGAATCCGCCGTACCATGTGTCGGTGAGCAGCCGCAGCGTTTCCTCCAGATCTCTTGCCGAGAGGAGCATCTGCCACATCCTCGTCGAGAGAAGCGTCATCTCCTCCCCGCTGATCCGGCCGTTGGCGTATACGAACTCCTTTTTCATGTTCCGCCCTTACCGGAGGGGAGCAAGTGGTGAGAGCTTCATGACCATTTCCTCGTGAGCCAGTTCGGCAAACATCGAAAACGTACCGTTGTAGCTTATCTTCCCGGACACAAGGATTACACCACCCTCTTCGTCATGTCTTCTCGAAGAGAGTACGAATTCCCTATTCTCTCCCGAACAGCTCTTCAGGAAATCCGGTGTGATCCTGTTCTCGCCCGAAGCTGCCACCACTTCTATTCTTCCCTGTGCATCACAACTGGAAATGATGTTTCCCAGCAGCTTCAGATAGATTTCGTCTTCACAGAAAGCAAGTGTTTTCACGGCATGTTCTATTGCTCCGTCGATGAGTGTGCGCCTTCTGTTCTGAAGCTTTTTGTCCGCTTCACGCCTTGTATGCTCCTTCATCCGTCGCTCGAGATCTTTCATCTCCAGCTTGAGCTTTTTCATGTCCTTCGCCTGCTGCTCCTCGAGCCTGGCTCCGGCTCTCCTCAGGACTTCCTTCTTCTCCCTGTCTGCAGCACGGAGAATCTCCTCCGCCTCCTTTTCGGCATCGGATTCGATTCTTGCCAGTATTGCCTCGAGTGACATACCGGTGCCGCCGTCAGATCTGACCCAGCATGAGGAACGACACAAGGAAACCAAGAATCGCATAGAATTCGACGAACACTGCCAGTATGAGTGCTTTCGCCGAGTCTGCCGGCTGCTTTGCGGTCATCATTGCTCCGGATGCGCACACCTTACCCTGGTGAATTCCCGAAAGAAGCCCGGCAAGGGCTATGGGAAGCCCTGCTGCAAATATCTTCCATGCTACATCCATGTTTCCTGCGAGCTCGATTCCTGCAATCTTCCCAAGGAGAAGGAATGCTATTACGAAACCGTATATCCCCTGAGTACCGGGGAGAGCGGACAGGAGAAGGAGTTTTCCGAATTTCTTGGGATCAACGCTCATCACACCTGTGCTGGCCTGAGCCGCGATCCCGACTCCCACTGCCGAACCGATCCCCGCAAGGGCGCATGCAAGCGCTACTCCCATGTAGGCGACAAGCTGTTCCACTTAGTTTCCTCCCGATAGTGTTTGGTTACTGCTTTTCTTTATCCGTACATATTCAGGGTCGTACTTCAGGGGTACGAATGGGATTCCCGTACCATCATAGAACTTGCTGAAGAACTCGACGAACTGTAACCTCGCGGTATGGATGAAGCCGCTCAATGCAGCCATGAAGAGGTTGAAGAGGTGACCTCCCGCAAGCACCAGTATCGCCAGCACCACTCCAACAACAGGTATTCCGAGATCGTGCATGAGCATGCCAGCTATCTGATTGATTACCAACGCTATAATTGCACTGGACAGGGCAAGTGCAAAAAGCCTCGAGTAGGAAAGAACGTCTCCCAGAAGGTTTACGATTCCGTATGCGGCGTAAGCGCCCAAACCGATTTTCCCGAATCCCTTCCCTTTATTCCCTCCCATAACAAAGATCAGAATGGTGCCGAACAGAAGCATGAACAGGAATATCCTGTCCAAGGGTCCGTTGATATCGTAGAGAATGCCGTCAAGGAGGTAGTGGTTGAAGAGCCAGGGGAAGAGCCCTGCTGTCGCAAGCAGCCAGCCTGTCTGGTCGATAACGGCTGACAGGCCTTCTCCAGCCCTCAGGCGTTTCGTCAGATTGACCACTATTCCCCAGGACAACTGCAGGAGTCCGAGGCCAAGTGTTACGTAGAGGAACTGCTGGGAAATTCCGAACGTTTCCTGACCGGTCTGTCCCTCTGCATAGCCCGGAACCAGGGAATTGAGGAGTTCTGCGGGAGCCTTCAGGATCATTGGAAGACTGTCGAAACTTATTCCGAACCATCCGCCGAGGAAGATGCCGATGAGAATGCTGGCAAGCCCCCCCTGGAACAGCAGCTTGAACAACCTCGGATTTCCGCCTCTTCTCGAGGAGAGGAACCATCCCAGCGCTGAACCCAGGGCCAGAGTGATACCGTATCCGGCATCACCGATACAGATTCCGAAGAACAATGCATAGAAAGGAGCCATGAGCGGTGTCGGGTCCGGGTCCTGTCTTGTCGGCTGCCCGAACATGTCGGTAAGCAAGAGGTAAGGATCCATAATCTTGTTCACGGTGAGCGGAGATGGCGGGGTTTCTCCCTCATCGGGATCGATTACCTGAACCATGACCTCGCCATACACCTCCAGCTCCCTCTCGAGATCATCGAGATCGTTCTCTCTCACCCATGCAAGGAATTGAACGACCGATTTGCCTGCTCTGCCGTTTTCGGTGGCTCTCATTCTGGTTAGGAACAGCCCGACTGCGTCGCGAAGAGTAGAGAATTCCGGGATGTACCCGGCAAGCTGTCTGGCTTTTCCTTCAAGTTCTTCTTCCTCGAGGTGCAGGGCCTCAAATTCTGTGATCGATCGATCTCTGAGTTCTCTGACAAGCCCTTTCCTCGTGCCGAAATCCTGAACGGTAAAACCACATTCAGACAGCTTCTGAAGGATTTCTTCCTCTATCGATGAATGGTAGACGGCAAGCAGATGCTCGGCGGAAGGTGTTGAGCGCAGTACTTCCAGGCTGAGCAATGGCGTATCATCCGCGAGAGAATGTACTTTTCTGATGGACTCCCTCTCTGCAGTCCCTGCCGTCAATCTGAAAACGCCTTTTCTCCTGAGATCGAGAAGATCGCAGGGAAGCTCCATCCAGGTTTCGAGGAATTCTATCTCCGTAACGTGCTCCTTCTCGTTGCCCTCTATCTTGGCCAGGTCCATGGCCACCCGCCATGACTCTCGAGCTTTCCCGGCGAGTTCGCTGTCTTCGAGCATCTCCTTCAGTTCTTTCTCGGAGAATTCGGGTGGAACGGAAACCAGTTTTTCCCGTAGAGACTTCTTCGACATGGTGAATCCCCCGAGGAATCCTATTACCCTGTCCAGTTCGGAGAGTCTGTCGGCAAGATCTTCTGTGTCGACTTCCACAGGTGAGGTAAAGAGCATCTCTTCCTCGAAATCGGTTTCGGAAAGATCCTGAAGATGTACCCGGCCTGAGGACTCGAAGACTGCAAGCACTTCTTCTCTTCGTGCGGAGTGGCATACAACCTGAATTTTCACAACGGAATCAAGTGCCATTACTCTCCGGCTCCATCTTTTCGGAGAATTACCTCGGTCAGTAGTTCGACAGCTTTCCCCTCGAGAAGTACCTTCTTCTGCTCGAGTTCAGACAGCAGTATCGATACGCTGGAATCGAGCTCGGATTCCAGATGGGTCACGGTCTCGTCGACATTCTTCCGGGCCGCTTCGCGGCTCCTTACGAGATTCCTGTTCTTCCTCGTCTCGAGTTCCTCTATCTGCGAGGAAATTCCAAGCCTCAGCTTCTGCGCTTTCCTCCTGGCCTCCTCTACCGTCTGACTAGCCCTGATCTCTGCCTCCTGGAGTGATTCCAGCCTGTCCGTCACTGTGCAGCCACCCTTTCCTGACCATTTCCACAAAGAGCACCGAGTTGTGGATATTACTTTTGAACCTGGTTTACATCTTTTCTACAACTACATGAAGAGATGATGTTTGCGTGGTTTTCCACACGAATGGAGACTTTTACACATTTTCCGTATCCGCGGTCGGAGCATCCAGCTTCCTCATGCTGCATCTGCCCTCGAAGAACACACCTTCCTCGATCACAAGAGAGTGTGTGTAGATGTCTCCCTCTACCTTCGAGCCATTCTGCAGTTCTAGCTGCTTCTCCGCCCTTATCGTTCCGCACACTGAACCACCGATAATTCCATGTACAACCGAGACCTTGCCCTTGACGAATCCTTCGTGACCGACGGTCAGGGTTCCGGACACCGTAACCTCTCCGTCTATCTTGCCGTCAATTCGCAGGCCACCTTCGACCTTCAGGTTTCCTTCAAACGAGCTGCCTGCCCCGAGGATGGAGTTGATGGTTGTGGAAGTGTCATCCCTCGCCATTTCCTTACCTTTCGTTTTTTCTCATATAGAATCCTCGCCAGAAGTCATTGTGGCCAGGTTCTCGATGAAAATTCGCGCTTCCCGTATCTCTTCCAGTTCTCTTTGTATGTTGCTGAGTCGCACGTCTATATCCGTTAGTTTCTCGAGTGAGTCTCGCAGGGCAGATACTTCGGTCGAGAGTTGTTTCGTTTCTTCCGTGCTCAAAACCCCGAACGCAACTATTGCCACTGCCGCAAGGATGAGAAACGCTGTCATCAGAATGGCTGCTCTGAAGAAAACCTGCTTCCATCCGGAAACATCGTAGTGTCTCCCTCTCTTCCCGTCATGTGGCAGGATTGCAAGCGTGAAGCCACCCTTGCCAGGCATAGCTTTCTCCATTCTACAGCAACCTGTACACTACCCTGAGAACGACACTGACGTCAACGAATTATGAGCCATTTAGCAAACGTTGTTAAGCGGCAATGTAACTCCGAAGTTATGAATTTCGTTGCATGCGGTCATACCGGGGCCTGTGTGCATTTCCGGAACCCTCTGTACCTGTTTCGTTCTCGAGGTTCGTCAGGAATATTCCGACGTCATTTCCTTGAGTTTTCTCTTCAGGAGGTCCGGGTTTCCTGCAAAGGTCTGTGTTACTTCCAGAAATTCCTGTTTTGCCCCGTGGACATCAAGCAGTCTGAGCAGTTCCGTATCGTTACTTGCGGCCCGGAGAAGAGGCTCGTTGTCCTCCAGCAGAATAAGAAGTGGTTCTCTGGAGGGGTCGAGCGTCCACCTGAGAAGGATTGCGACCGAGTCGGCGTTGTCTCTGTACTTGCGGCGCATCTGTATGCTGATTTCCTCCGCTTCGGTAGCGGTGACCACACCCTTCTGCTGGCGGATGAAATGGAAGATCTCTTCAGCGATCTCTGCAGTTTCACGCACGGTATCAATGAAGGGGCCTTGTCTATCGAGTTGAGGGTTGAAGACCCAGCTTTCTTTGAGTGCTTCCCTGATGTTGTAACCAGCATCCGTTTCCGCTCCGGCTTTCTCTGTAGCTACTTCTATGACCAGGAAGAGAAGCCCGAACCATCGGAGAAAGCTGACCTGTCGTATTATGTCCCCCTCCATGCTCAATCGATCAAGAAGGCTGTCCAGTAGCTGCTCCTGGTTGCTCATTCCAGCCACCAGAAGTTCCAGTCTGAACATGGCTCTGCGTCGCCATAATGGTCTGAAGAGCTGTCTTTCCATGATTCGATTTGCATCGGCGGTCGATTTCACCGCGGTTCCGGACAGGCTCTTGCCAAGAGCGGCAAGGATGCCGGAAGGACTCTCTGCGCCGAGGAACTCGATAACTTCCTGGAAGCCATTCAGGAGAATGATCAGCTCCATTTCCGTATTTGTGTCTAGCATAAGCATGTTAATCAAGCAATTACAGAACTGCGAGAAGACGTTTCTCCGCCAGAAAGTGCAGGGATTCTCCCCTCTGGGGTTTCCCTCTTCGAGGAAGAATTTCTCAGCGGTATCCATCTGCTGGACTGACAGCGTTTCCGAGCCCTTCTCGAATGCCCGGAAAACCTCCAGGAGGTCGGTAGAGCCCATGGCTGCCGAGAAGGATGCTATTCCGGCTTCCCAGCTTTTCTTGATCATATCTTCCTTCTCGTACAGGCCGGACTTCGATAGCGCTGTGAACAGTTCTCCCGAAAGCGTAACGAAGGTTTTTCTCAGGTCTCTCCGGGTGGTCAGAAATTGTGCAGTCCTCGTAGCTTCCTTCTGTATTCCGGTCTCGGCTTCCTGATCGCGGGACCATTGTTTGTAGAATTCAGCTGCCCAGTTCTCATCGAATCTCAGGGGTGGTGTTGTCTTGAAGGCAAGCCACGACTCGAGTCTGATCGTGTACTCTTCGATTACCCTGTGTTCGAGACTGAAAGAGGCTTCCGAAAGAAATTCCGATCCCGCAGGGACACCCTGTGAAAGATGAACCGCTTCCTCTGCGACGGACTCCAGGAAAGTGAGGAGCCGCTTCGGCTCTTTCCCGAAGAGTTCGACGGACAGAGGAAAGACCCTTCCGAAGAACTTCGTTCCGGTTTCTATCTGCCATCTAGAGAGCTGGCCGTCGGTACCGCTTCCGGTGTACATGAATTTCTGCAGTAACGTCTCCAGACCTTCGAGACTAAGGAAGTCCAGGGCTTCAGGATAATCGACGAATGCTCTGATGATGCTGTTGAGTCCCTGATCAAAGAACAGTGAAACCGCCTTGTTCGTCTTCTCCTGCCATACCTCCTGCCTGGAGAGTTCCCCGCATATCTTTCTCTGCATTTCGAGAAGTATTGTGGCCCTGTCTCCCTCCAGCCCGGGAATCTTCAGAAGAGCAGCCATTGCCACGTCGAGGGACTCGGTACGGGTTCCAGCGCGGAAAAGCCGTTGCAGTGTCGATCTCTCGGCTTCACGCAGCTTTGATGTCGTGTCTGCTCTGTTGTAATCCATCACCGCCGCTGAAAGGCATTCCGAGAAAGCGGAATCCTCAGGATCGAGTTCTTCGAGAAGGGGGGAAACTATATGGTCGAGGAATCGGCCGCGTCTTCTCTTCTCCTCTATTGCCTCGAGAGAGGTGGTAACCTTTTTCAGCGCATCGGGGCCTTTGTCGGACAGTGTTTTGAACCAGAAAGGAGGCAGGCCGGATGTGATCCTGATCAGCTCTTCCGTGTGGAGGGTCAGGAGAAGATTGCTTGCCGTAACCATCTTTTCGAGAACTTCAGCCGTCTCGGCTTCAGGCGAAGAGCGAATCAGGAGCGACCCGGTGATGAATACGTAATCGGGATCCATTCCGGGAGAATCGAGTGCATTCTCGAGGATCTCAACTGCTCTTTCCGGTTTGCTGCATGCAAGAACCGAACTGAACACCCTTTTTATGCTGTTTCTGATACCGTAGTCCATTTCCCTGCCTGAAAGGACTCTGCCAATGAGCATGAATGCCCTGATGAAGCTGTCGGTCAGGTCTTCTCTCTCTTCGGAATCGAGTTTTCGTGCGTAGGTTACAGCCGCATGAATTTGATCCTCGTTGATAGAACCGTTCAGGGATTTGAGAAATCTCTGCAGATTCTTCGTTTTCAGCGTTCCTCCGGAGATCGACACGAATTCGATTATCTCTCTGCTGGTGAGAACTGGATTTCTGATCATGCCCTTCAGAGAGATGATCTCCACGGCAATCTCGGTTTCCGTCAGTGCGTCGAGTCCGCTTCGGACTTCGGGCTGCTTGGCGAGCACGCTGGCAAGAAGATCATGATCCTTTTCCTGGAAGACCCTTGACGCTGTCTCCAGTCTGATATCGCTAAGATGAGATTCTATGCCGTCCTTTTTCTCGAGAGCGCCCAGCAATCCTGACAGCAATTTCAGATACGGTGTCGGTATCGAGTAACCCCTGAGCCTTCTGTAGAGCAGCTCTCCCCGTCTGCCTATGGCTCTCCAGAGGGGCATGTCCTCTTCGTCCAGGAATCGCCATCCCATGTCAGCAGCGAAATCGAGAAGAGTCTCCCTTGATAAAGGGACTGCTTCGGGAAGAAGTATCTGGGCTCTCTTCATCGCGAGAATAACATCCAACCCCCCCGAGGAGGTCCTGTCCAGCCAGTAGCACAGTCTTTCAGGCCATCTTTTTGCCAGGTTGATCAGGATGTGGGCTGCCGGTGCTGTCGTCGCGCTTTCACCTAGAGCCTGAAGTGCCTTGAAAAAATAGGCGAGCATGGCTTCCAGGTTGGATCCGAGGACTCCACCCAGCCGCTCCCACATCCAGACAATTCTGAAAAACCCCATTACCGCTGTTTCCAGTGCCTCGGGGTAGAGCTTGGTAACACAGGAGAACCACTGCTTGGCAAGTTTAGGTGCTATGGGCGGGGGAGCTGAAATGGCTGAAAGGCTTTCCTCGAGTCTTTCAGAAGCTTCTGCATCCAGTCTTGCGATTACGATTGATACGATCTCACAGGCGTCTTTCCACGCCTCGTTTGAGAAAACCCTCATGTCCGCGAGCCTGACGACGATATTTCTGTCGACCCGGGAAACATCGACTTCTATCCTGGGAAGCCTGGATTCGATGGCAGGAACGGGAGCCGGTGGCTGTACGGGTGCATTCACCTGCAGCCAGTACTCCATCTTCCTGGTAAGGATGACTTCCGGGTTCACCTCAAGCTGTTCGTTCAGTGGACTGCCGGATTCGGTCATTCCGCTGTTTCTTCAGCAAGCAACAGATCAGGATCGGTTTCCTCATACCTTACGAGAGCCGTATCGACTACCCGATCCCCTTCCGGAAGATTCATCAGCCTGACCCCCTGTGTGTACCTCCCGATTATTCTGATATCGTCAACGGGAATCCTTATGATCAGCCCGCCGGCCGAAACGAGTATGAGTTCGTCTCCGTCGTTAACGGCTCTGACTGCGACAACCGCTCCGTTTCTCTCGCTGCATCTTATGTTCACAACTCCCTTGCCGGCCCGTTTCGTTTTGCGGTAATCTCCAATGGGAGTACGCTTGCCGTAGCCGTTCTCCGTAACGGTAAGAATGGAAACCGGCTCCGAGATGACGACCATTCCCACTACCCTGTCATCCCCCGACGTGCGAATACCTATGACCCCTCTTGTATCACGCCCCATCGGTCTGACGTTTCTTTCGTGGAATCTGTTGGCAAGCCCGTTGGCCCTTGCAAGGAGTATCTCGCAGTCTCCTGTCGTGAGAGACGCTCCGACCAGTTCGCTGCCCTCGTCCAGCTTTATGGCCTTGATGCCGTTCTTTCTGGGATGACTGTAGAGCAGAAGAGGGCTCTTCTTGATCATTCCTCTGCTGGAGACCATGACAACATGCCCGCCCTGATGAAAATCCTTTACGCAGATCTGTGCTACCGGTCTCTCGTCCGCCTGCAGATCGAGCAGGTTGACAATTGCCTTCCCCCTGCTCGTCCGCATGACCTCGGGAACTCTGTACACTTTCAGCCAGTGACATCTTCCGAGATTCGTGAAGAAAAGGATGTAGCTGTGGTTGGAGGATACGAAGATCTGTTCCAGGAAATCCTCCTCCTTGGTGCTCGCACCCGTTATACCTCTTCCCCCTCTGTGCTGGCTTCTGTAAGTGTCCAGGTGAATACGTTTGATGTAGCCTTCATGCGACACGACTATGACCATCTTGTCGTCTGGTATCAGATCCTCCATGAGGAGTTCTCCCGGGGCGAACGGCTCGATGTCTGTTTTCCTGTCCTCGCCATACTTTTCCGCGATATCTCTCAGCTCCCCGGCAACGATCTGCATGCGTATCGAGCGATCTTCGCAGATGAGAGTCAGTTCCGTTATCCGGATCCTGAGGGCTTCCATTTCGTCTTCCAGAGCCTGTCTGTCAAGAGCGGTAAGCCTGCCAAGCCGCATATCCAGTATTGCCTGAGCCTGTATCTCCGAGAAGCCGAACTCCTCGATCAGCCTGGGTCGGGCTTCTTCCTGGTTACTGGACGCTCTAATCGTTTTGATGACATCGTCGATGACACCCTGAGCTCTCAGCAGACCTTCTACGATGTGAGCACGGTCCACGGCTTTGCGATGCTCGAATCCCGCTCTCCTGTAGATCACTTCGTGTCTGTGCTCGATGTAACAGTTCAGGACCTCTCGGAGGGTCAGCCTCCTGGGCATGTTTTCGACCAGTGCCAGCATGTTGACACCGAACGATGCCCTCAGGTCGGTGTGCTTGTAGAGCTGGTTGAGAACGACATCTGATATTGCATCGCGCTTGAGGACGATGACGATTCGCATTCCATCGCGGTCGGATTCGTCTCTAAGGTCCGCAATGTCCGTAAGTTTTTTATCCTTAACGAGTTCGGCTATCCTGGATATCATGTTTGCCTTGTTCACCTGGTAGGGTATCTCGGTTACGATTATGCTCTCTCTGCCAGATGATGCAGGCTCGATGTGCGTTCTTCCCCTTACTACGACCCTGCCCTTTCCCGTGAGATAGGCGTTCCTGATGCCGGCGATCCCCATGATCGTAGAGCCCGTCGGGAAATCCGGACCCTTGACAACGTCCAGCAGCTGATCGTCAGAGGCATCAGGGTTCTCGATGAGCAGACAGCATGCATCGATGATCTCTCGCAGGTTGTGGGGCGGAATGTTCGTAGCCATTCCAACACCTATTCCCGTGGATCCATTCACAAGGAGATTGGGGAAGCCTGCGGGGAGAACGGTCGGCTCTTCAAGTTTCTGATCGAAATTCGGCGAGAAATCTACCGTTTCTTTTTCGAGATCCGTCAGAAGCTCCCCGCCAATCCTGGACATTCTTGCTTCCGTATATCGATAGGCTGCTGCAGGATCGCCGTCGACTGAACCGAAGTTCCCCTGCCCGTCTATCAGTGTGTGTCTCAATGAGAAATCCTGAGCCATCCTCACAAGAGCATCGTATACGGAAAGATCTCCATGGGGGTGGTACTTGCCGAGAACGTCTCCGACTACGGTCGCACATTTCTTGTACGGTCTCTGGTGCGATAGTTTCAACCCGTGCATCGAGTAGAGAATTCTTCTATGGACCGGCTTGAGGCCATCACGGACATCCGGCAGTGCCCTGGCAACGTTTACGCTCATCGAGTAATCAAGGTAAGATCGTTTCATCTCGTCTTCGAGATTAACGGCGAGAATCCGGGTATCGAAGGAGGATTCCTTCTTCATGTCCTTTTCGCTTTCTTTCCCGTCAGACGTCAAGGTTGCTCACCTCCGCCGCATGCTCCTCTATGAACTTTCTTCTGGGTTCTACCTCGTCACCCATCAGCATCGAGAACGTATGACTGGCTTCTACCGCGTCATCCAGCCTGATTTTAAGCAAACGCCTGTTGGATGGATCCATTGTCGTAAACCAGAGTTGATCCGCGTTCATTTCACCCAGACCCTTGTATCTCTGTATTGTGACCTTTTCCTTGCCCATCTCCTCCAATATTGCATCCAGATCTGCGTCGGAGTACGAGTATCGTGTTGTCTTCCCCTTCCTTACACCGTAGAGCGGTGGCTGGGCAACGTAGACGTGTCCCTTTTCGATGAGAGCAGGCATGTACCTGTAGAAGAAAGTCAGAAGAAGAGTCCGGATATGTGCACCGTCAACATCGGCATCCGTCATCAGGATTATCTTATGGTATCTGAGTTTTGAAATATCGAAGTCTTCCGACCCGATTCCCGTTCCGATGGCGGTGACCATCGTCCTGATTTCGTTGTTGTTCAGGATTCGGTGAAGCGGAGCCTTTTCGACGTTTATTATCTTGCCCCTCAAAGGCAGGATAGCCTGGAAATGCCTGTTTCTTCCCTGTTTGGCAGATCCTCCTGCGGAATCACCCTCGACAAGAAACAACTCGGATTCCGATGGATCCCTGGTTGCACAGTCGGCAAGTTTTCCTGGAAGTGCAGCAGTTTCAAGGGCGCTTTTTCTTCTGGTGAGTTCTTTCGCCTTTCTTGCTGCAAGCCTGGCGGCGCTAGTCTCAATGCATTTCTGCACAACCCTCCTGGCAACCGGCGGGTTCTCTTCGAAGAACTCGGAAAGTCCCATGAAAGTGATCGATTCCGTTGCTCCCTTAACTTCCCGGTTTCCCAGCCTGGTCTTCGTCTGACCCTCGAATTGCGGGTTTGCAAGCTTTATGCTTATAACGGCTGTAAGCCCTTCTCTGACATCGTTACCGCTGAAGCTCTGCTCGCTTTTCTTGAAGAGGTTGTTTCTGGAGGCGTAATCGTTCAGGCACCTGGTCAGCGCAGATTTGAAACCTGTGAGGTGCGTTCCCCCGTCAATCGTGTTGATGTTGTTCACAAAGGAAAATATTTCCTCCTGGTATCCACTGTTGTACTGTACGGCCACGTCCACGAGGAAGAAGGAGCCATCTTCAAGAGTTGACTCGCGTGAGACCTGTATAGGGTCGTCATGAAGAGTGTGTCTTGTTTCGTTGAGAAAGGAAACGAAAGAAGTGATTCCGCCATCGTAACAGAAATTGTGGCTTTTCCCCTTGAAACCTTTTCTTTTGTCGTTTATCGAGATCGATAGTGAGCTGTTTAGAAAGGCAAGCTCTCTTAGCCTTTTCGAAAGGATGTCGAAACTGAAATCCGTTGTTTCGAATATCTCTTGATCGGGCATGAATGTGATGAGTGTGCCCTTGAGGTCAGTATCTCCTCTGACCTCCAGCGGTTTCTGTGGAACTCCCTGTTTGTACGACTGGAAGTAAGTTTTTCCGTTCATGTATATCTCGACTTCGAGCCATTCGGAAAGTGCGTTCACAACGCTTACTCCGACCCCGTGCAAACCTCCAGAGACCTTGTAGGATTCGTTATCGAACTTTCCTCCCGAATGGAGTGTTGTCATAACAACTTCAACGGCTGGAACCTGCATCTTGGGGTGAATGTCGATCGGTATGCCTCGCCCGTTGTCCATGACGGAAATGGATCCATTGGCAAGGAGATTAACCTCTATCCGGTCACAAAAGCCTGCCTGCGCTTCGTCAACGCTGTTATCGACAACCTCGTAAACAATATGGTGCAATCCAGCGGAAGATGTTGACCCGATGTACATGCTTGGTCGTTTTCTTACCGCTTCGAGACCCTCCAGCACCTTTATAGAATCAGCGTCATAACTCTTTGGATCGTCTGACAATATCGCTACCTTTCAGGGGTCTGCTTGCCCGAGACTACTGATGGACAGATTATTCTTACCGATGTGAACAGGCGCTTGTGCGCAACGCTGTTGAGATGATCGAGGATTTCCTTTTTTCTCAGCCTTATCTCCATCGCTGCCGCAGGGTGTAACGCCCTTATGAGAAGAACTGACTTTCTGAACCCGGCTGGGTGCGCAAGGGCTACGAGTTCCTTACTCAGGATATTATCCCATTCACCGAGGACCCTCTGCCTTTCCTGGCCCTCCGTCAGCTCGAGCCTTCCGATAAGATGTCTTAGAAGATCATCAAGCCGTTTCAAGAGTGCCTCCTGTGATTCCGGTCAGATCCGACCCCTGGACATGAAAAAGGGAATTTCTCTCACTCAGTTCGTAGAAGGCAGTTTCACCGGCATGAGGAGAGCAAGGTAAGTGACTCCTTCTTCGGGTTCCTCGTCTTCTATGACAACTGCGGTAGAACTGTCTTTCATTTTCAGTACTACTTTTTCGCTGGTCATGTTCTTCAGTATTTCGAAAAGGAAATCTCCATTGAACCCAACGGTAAGAGGATCGGATTCGTACTCTCCTTCGAGTGTTTCTCGTGCTTCTCCTGCGTCGGTATTCTCCGCCTGTATAAGGATGTTTTCCTTTTCGAGAGAGAGTCTTACCTGATGGGTGGCCGGGTTGGCGATAATCCGCATTCTGCGAAGGGCGGCTATCAGATCTTCGCGGACGATTGTCAGTGCCTTGTCGTTTTCGACAGGAATTACCTTTTCGTACGGCGGGTAAGGTCCTTCTATTGTTCTGCTGTAGATCGTTGTTCTATCGAACTCGAAAGAGATCTGTGTTCCACGGGATCTGATCTGTACGTCATCGCTTCCTGCAAGTTTTGCCAGCAGGTTGAGGGCTTTTGGTGCAACAATAGCCTCCAGGGAAGTTCCAGACGTTATCTCTGCAAGGTGTATTCTGGCAAGTCTGTGACCATCCGTTGCCACTATCTCGAGGCCCTCGGAATCAAGCTTCCAGAGGGCTCCGTTGAGCGCCGGTCTGTAGTCGTCTCTGGCCACGGCGTAAGAAGTCTTTCGTATTGCGTCGCCAAGCACTTTCATGGTTAGTGTAGAGGAATCCGTTTCCGTGTGGGTGGGAAGGGAAGGAAAACTGTCTCTAGAATTCCCGCTCAGCGTGAAAGAACTATTGCCACATGCCAGAGTAATACGGTTTCCCGTTCCGCTGAGATGAATGTCTTCAGCTGGAAATTCCCTTACTATGTCATGAAGCTTCTTTCCGGGAAGAGCAATGGCTCCTGGCGTTGTAATCGTTGCGGGTATTGATGTTGTAACCGTGGTATCCAGGTCTGTTGCGGCGAGATCGAGATGATCTCCGTTCGATTCAAGAAGGATGTTCGTAAGCGATGGAAGGCTTGTTCTGGGAGGCAGAGCTGTGGCAACTGTGTTTAGACCTTTCAGGAAATCCGAGTGAGACACGAGAAACTTGATCATACCCATTTCCTCCGGCTATCTGAGTAATAAGATATAGATAGAACAGTTGTAGTTATTATACATGTTGATATGTGGAAACGTCACCCGTAGTGCAAGTGCGGAAAAGGAATATGGAAGTGGAAAATTTGTGGAAAACGGAAGAGCGAAACAGGAGTTATCAACACACCCGTGAAAGAGAGCGAAGTATGTGTATTAACATCAAGAAAGCTATCATGAGAAAGGGTAGTTTTCCACAGATGTGAGTACTCAGTTGGTGAGACGATTTTTGATCTCGCTCAGTTTTCTTTTCAGCGAAGGTTCTTCCTCACATAATCTGTTTATACGCTCAATGGAGTTAAGAACTGTTGAATGATCCCTTCCATCAAAGTAACCGCCGATCTCTGCGAGAGATGTATCAGTCAGTTCACGAATAAGATACATTGATATCTGCCTGGGAATAAGCACCTCTCTTTTTCGCAGCTTTCCCTTTAGTTGAGAGGGAGAAACAGAGAAGTACTCGGATACCTGTGATATGATCGACGCAGGAGTAAGACGCTTGAACTGAGTGCCGAGATAATCACTGATGACTTTCTTGGCGAGTTCCATTTCTACAGGATTGTTCTGAATACGGGAAGTTGCTGCCATGAGGTGTACGATTCCCTCGAGCTGTCTTACGTTGTTCTTGATAGATGAAGCGATGTAATCGAGAACGTCTTTGGGAAAGATAAGACCCTCGTCTCTGACCTTAAGCTCTAGTATGGCAAGCCTCGTCTCGTATTGTGGTGGTTGAATATCGGCAACAAGACCGCTTTGAAATCGGGAGACAAGCCTTTCCTCGAGAGGTTCTATCTCATGAGGGGGGCGATCTGACGTGAGGACGATCTGCTTCCCATACTGATAAAGCTCATTGAATCGGTGAAAAAGTTCTTCCTGTACTCCTTCCTTGCCTGCAAGGAACTGCACATCGTCCATGAGAAGGAAATCGATATCCTTGTACATGTTGTGAAAATTGGACATGCGTTTGTTCAAGACCGCATTGATGTACTGACGGAGGAATTCTTCAGAAGAGAGGTAGCGGAAAGTCCTGTTTGGCTGAGTATTCCTTACGTAGTGTGCAATAGCCTGCATGAGATGTGTTTTACCGAGACCAACGCCCCCGTATATGAAAAGAGGGTTGTATTTTGATGTTCCCAGCTCTCTCGCTACGGATAGAGCCCCTGCGTATGCGAGTTCGTTGCTGGGACCCTGTACGAAGAGATCGAAAGTGTAACCCGGTCTGAGGTAGACGTACGGCTGAGTCGATACAGAGGTTCGTTCACTCTTCTGCCCGTATGAATTCTTTATGCTCCTGCACGATAAAACGAGGTCGGATCTTCCGCTGAAATCGTGAAGGAATTCCTCGAGCATTGGTCCAAAATGAGCCTTTGCGAATTTAGCCGTGAATTCGTTCGGAAACCGGACGATGAACAGACCCTCCTCCAGGCTTTCGAATTCGGATGGAGCAAGCCAGGAGCGAAAAGTGGCGGGTTCGAGTTTGTGCTTCGCAGCCTCGAGGCACCTTTGCCAGAGGAATGACATTTCGGTCGTATTCATAGCGGTCCAATCGTGATACATAAACCGATACAGCGTAGTAAGAAAAGAGAGTTATCAACAACGGTATCCACAAAGGAAACATAACGTAACGGCGTGGAGAATAACGTATTACAAAAAGCAACCCTGCTGCAGCATAGGGAATTGTTGATTTCCGACATGCAAGACCCTTTCCAGAAGTGCAAGATACTTGACGAAAGCATGATGCTTCGCTAGCTTCAAGCTTCGTCGAGGTGACATTAACCATACAAAACGACTGGTCGAATCGTATATTGCCTGAAGAGGGCAGCCCGCGTCAAGACGCCAAAAGGGAGAAGAGATGAAGAGAACGTACCAGCCCAGCCGCATTTCAAAAGCAAGGCGACACGGCTTCAGGGCAAGGATGGCAAAGAAGACGGGGCGGAAGGTCCTTAATGCCAGAAGGCGCAGGGGACGCAAGAAGCTTATCCCATAGGCCCGATATCGAGCCGATGAGGGATGGTTATCTTTTCAGGGAAACGTACCGGAACGGTAGAAGATACAGGGGTTCGGCAATAGAGGTCGTGTACATATCAAATGCCCTGGGCAGGATTCGCCTGGGGTTTTCTGTATCGAGGAAGAGCGGGAAAGCCGTTCTGCGAAACCTCTTCAGGAGGAGGATAAGAACCCTCGTCCGGATGGAAGGACCGACAGGGGGAACGGATATGATATTCTCCCCGGCAGGGAGACTGGAAACAACTGAATGGACCGAAATAAGGGACGAATTCAGAGAGGTCAGAGAGATATTGCAAGAAAGAGGCTGATATCAGATCCGCTCTCGTCTTGATAATAAGGGCTTATAGAAGAATAATATCTCCCATTCTGCCTGCGAGTTGCAGATTCGATCCGACTTGCAGCAGCTATGCGGAAATTTCCGTCGGGAGATTCGGAGTAATCAGGGGAACGTGGCTGGCAATCTGCAGGATCTCGAAATGCCACCCATTCAACAAGGGTGGCTATGATCCTGTGCCAGAGAAATGGGAAGACAGGAAAAGGAAATGGGTGACCAGAAGCGACTGATAATTGCAGCAGCACTAATGGGGGCAATTCTTCTGATAAGCTGGATGCTTACGGACAGGAGTGCGCAGGCTCCCGCCGTCAGAACACCTGTAGACGAACAGGTCGCTTTACCGATCACCGAGCCGGACACCGCCGTTCAGGTAACAGAAATGCTGCCCCTGGAGCAGGATTCCACCACTCTGATTACAGAGATAGTGCAAGTGGACCAGGCTGATCCTGCCTCTGCGGATTCAAACGCTGTAGAAATCCCACACAGACTGATTACCGTGGTAATACCTGACTCCACTGGAAGAACCATTGTAAGGGGAGAGATTTCCACCACGGGCGGAGAGATTACGAACTGGGAACTCATGGCGTTTGAAGACCTTCCAGGAGCCGAGCAGAGCGGACACGTCAACTTTACAGGAACGAACTGGCTGGGGGATTCGGTCGACGGCAGCCTGGTACGATTTTCATACGATGGTCCAGATACAATCGTAGTATACGAACGAACGGAAGTACTGCTCAGCGCGGATAACGGAGCCTGGAAGAAGTTCACGTTCGAGGTTGATTTCTACGGATTCGATCTTGAAAGGGTAGGGCTTGGGGAAACAACCGTTCTCACGGGAGGGGTACTCCCCGTAAGCGAGCTGGAAGTAGACAAGGGAAGGTACTACAATGCGGTATGGTATGCGGATAAACTTAAAAAGAAATCCAGCAATAAGATAGATGTTGAAACCTCTGTCGGCAACGTCTTGTGGATAGGGACTACAAGCAGGTACTTTTCGGTGCTGCTCTTTCCGATGTCCTTCGATCGGGCGAATGGCTACATAGCTCCCAACGGCGAAGAATCACCTTACGTAGCCATAGATGACAGCAGGGTAAGAGTATACGCAGGCCCAACGAGCTATCAGAGACTGTCAGCCCTTGGAAGGAACACGAACAAGCTCGTCGACTTCGGATGGCCTATCATCAGGTGGATAGGCAGGCTGATATTCTGGTTCAGCAACAGCGTTCTGTCGTCTGTAGATAACTGGGGCCTGAGAATTATCCTGGTGTCTATCGCATTGAAGCTCGTTCTCTTTCCTCTTACGACAAAAAGCTTTACGTCTATGCAGAAGATGCAGAAAGTACAGCCGAAGATGAAAGAGATTCAGGAGAAGTACAAGAGCGATCCGAAGAAACAGCAGGCGGTTCTGCAGAAGATGTACAAGGAGGAGGGGGTCAACCCTCTCGGGGGATGTCTTCCTCTGCTTCTGCAGATGCCGGTTTTCTTCGCGCTGTACAGGGTGCTTGCAAACGCGGTGGAGCTCAGGGGAGCGTCATTTGTTCTATGGATAACGGATCTGTCCAGACCGGAGATACTGATACCGTTCGAGACGAAGATTCTCGGTCTTTCGGGGATCGGATTGCTGGCCGTTCTAATGGGAGCCGCAATGTTCGTTCAGCAGAAGATGACAATGGTCAGCTCACAGCAGAAGGGCATGATGTACATGATGCCGATCGTCATGGTATGGCTCTTCATGAGGTTTCCTGCAGGGCTCACGCTTTACTGGTTCACGAACAACGTGCTGACGATTGGCCAGCAGGAGTACATAAAGCTCAAGCTAGCACGAGGGACGAGTAACGCATCTGAGCGGTAAGCCGGAAGGATATCCCGGAAAATGAGTGAGTTGATAGCGGCCCTTGCCACGCCGACGGGAAGGTCTGCACTTGCAATTGTGCGGCTTAGCGGAACGGGCTCAGCTGATCTGACGGAAGAATTGATGCACCTGGAGAAGGGAAGACTTGCAGGGATGAGGAGGGTTCTGGGCAAGCTGTACAACGGAGAAACAGTTCTCGATAACGTTGTTGCGCTTTCCTGGCCGGAGGGCAGGAGCTACACGGGAGAGCAGATGGTAGAGCTTATTTGCCACGGCGTACCCTCGATAGTAAGGAGTATTCTCGCTCTTCTCCTCCGTAGCGGTGCAAGGGAAGCAGAGCCCGGGGAGTTCACAAGAAGAGCATTCATCTCCGGAGCGATGAACGGATTCGATGTGATGGCTCTTGCGGTCCTGTGGGAAAAAGGCAGCGCCGGGATTGCAGGTGCGTTCAGAGGAAAGGCGGAGCTTGTACTGAAGGCTCTGGAAGAAGCGGAAGAAGCACTCGAAGGTAGAATAGAATTCGAAGAGATCCACGGTACGGAAACAACACAGCAAGCTGTGGGAAAGTTGATGAGGACGGCTTGCCGGGCAGTTGAGAAAATGCAGGTAATGGCCTGCACGCTTGATGGCAGGTCAAGGATTTTCATAATGGGTCCGAGGAATTCAGGGAAATCGACTTTACTGAACGTACTCACCGGAAGAGAGTACGCTGTGGTTTCTGCTCTTCCGGGAACGACAAGAGATGGCAGATCTGCTGAAATAGAGATAAATGGCAGAAGTGTAATGATTTATGATACCGCCGGTGCCGGCGGAGAGGGGCTCGACAAGCAGGCGGAGATGATTGCGCGTTCCGAAATATCAGATCCGGATAGAGTTGTCTGGATGTCAGAAGGCGAAGGATGTGAGCCGGATAGAAAAGTTGTCAACAAGGCGTTAGCCGTTCTGGTGGTTCAGGCCAAAGCGGATCTGCATGACAGAAAAGGATTCAGGATATCGGCTGTAACCGGTGAAGGAATGGAAGAGCTCAGGAAATGGATTGCGTCTTCACAGGGAGACATTTCCCTCACAGGTGTTTCAAGGGCGATATCGGAGTTGCTGCAGAGTTCGTTTGAACACATGAAGGAGAACGACGAAGCTCTTGCTTCGGAAGGTTTGAAACAGGCTTCTACTCGAATCAGGGCTCTTCTGAACGAGGAGAGCATGGAACTGATGGTTGAAAGGGCTCTGTCAAGGCTCTGCGTGGGAAAATGAGGTACGATGTTGCAGTGGTGGGGGGCGGTCACGCGGGGATAGAGGCAGCACTGGCCGCTCGCAGACTCGGCTGCAGAGTGCTTCTGATAACGGCCTTGTTTCGGAGAGTCGGAGAAATGTCCTGCAATCCAGCGATCGGGGGAATAGCAAAGGGAACTCTCGTCAGGGAAATCGACGCACTGGGTGGCGCGATGGCTGAATCAGCAGATGCTACAGGGATTCAGTTCAGAATGCTCAACAGGAGAAAAGGTCCCGCAGTCTGGGGACCCAGGAAGCAGGCCGATTCCGCTGAATACGCATACAGGCAACAGCGTCAGCTGAGGAGCAACGGAGTGACCGTGCTCGAGGATGAAGTAGTTGCCCTTGTGGGACCAACGGAAAGGCCAGGGGGTGTTTTCTGCAGAACGGCAGGAGAGATAAGGTCTGAAGCGATAGTGATCGCCGCAGGTACTTTTCTCGGAGGTATGCTGTTCAGGGGAAGAGAACGATGGAAAGGGGGCAGAAGAGGGGACATCTCGGCCGATTCACTGGATGAGGACCTGAGAAGCAGGATGTTCCACGTGAAACGTTTCAAGACGGGAACATCACCACGTGTTGTCAGGTCATCGGTAGACTGCAGCGTGCTGAGTGTGCAGGAGGAGGATTCGGGAGCGTTCAGATTCAGTTTTCGCGACAGTGAGTTCTGCGAGCTGACGGAGAAATGCTACACAGTGAGATCGACATCTCGCACCATTGATGCCGCCAGGGAGGGAATGAAGGAGTCACCCCTGCTCAGCGGTTCCATAATTGGAAAGGGACCAAGATACTGCCCCAGCTTCGAGGATAAGGTAATCAGGTTTCCAGACAGGAAAAGCCACCTGATCCACGTTGAACCAGTCGGGCTGAGATCCAGGCTTCTCTACCTGAACGGGTTGTCGACGAGTCTGCCGAGAAGAGCACAACTGAGAATGGTGAGAAGCCTGCCGGGCTTTTCACATGCTGAGATAGCAGCCTTTGGATACGCGGTGGAGTACAGCTGCATCGACTTCAGCGAAATAGACCCATCTCTGAGGTTGAACAGAACGGAGAACGTTTTTGCTGCCGGGCAGATTCTGGGTACCTCGGGATACGAGGAAGCAGCGGCACTGGGACTTCTGGCAGGGGCAAACGCAGCAAGACTGGTAAAGAGTTTAAAACCATGCATACCATGCAGAACAGAGAGCTATCTGGGAGTGATGGTGGACGATATCGTCTGCAGAGGGATGGAAGAGCCTTACAGGCTGTTTTCGTCGAGAGCAGAGAACAGACTCCACATCAGGCAGGACAACGCCCTTTTTCGCATGATGCCTTTTGCTCAGGCTCTCGGTACAGCCCGGATGGAAGACGAAAAACGCTGGACGAAACAGACAGAAGAGAAGAAAAGAATAGAGAAAGCGCTCTCCTCGAGCAGGATCGAAGGCACAAGGGCCATTGATCTCTGTCGCAGACCGGGAGTGGATGCAGAGGAGATGATCGAATATCTGCCCGAACTGGGGGTCTACGGCAAAGAGCTTGTATCGGTTGTTATTCTCGAAGAGAAGTACCGCGGCTACATCGCGAGGAACGTACGAAGGACACTCTCGGCAAAGAGATTGAACTCAACAAGTCTTTCTTCGATTGAGTCCTTTATGGGAATAGAACAGTTGAACTGGGAAGCAAGAGAGATACTGGAGAAGGCGAGACCGGAGTCGGTAGGAGAAGCGTCAAAGCTTGCAGGCATCAGACCCTCAGACGTTGAAGGCTTGCTCATATTCCTGGGAAGAAGACGTTCCACGTGAAACATCTTCCGGGCTTCGAAGAGGCAAGAGACGATTGTAAGCTCCTGGGAACAGAGCTCTCTCGTTACTCGTTTGACAGATTGAACACTTTCGCGACACTGCTTGCCGAGTATTCTTCACGGACAAACCTCGTAGGCCCCTCAGAGATGCCAAGGATCTGGAGAAGACACATTCTTGAATCCATTGCGTACACAATGATGCTAGATCAGATGTCGAGAGTCGTTGACATCGGCACAGGGGCAGGATTTCCAGGGCTTGTTCTCGCAATCATGGGCATGGATGTCGAAATACTGGAGCCCCGAAAGCTGAGAGCGCGTTTCCTGAAGAATACGGCAGCCCGCCTTGGTCTGGGCAGAGTACGGGTAAGGTGTACGAAAATCGAGAATAGCGATCCCTTTTCAGACGGGATTCAGTTCACTGCAAGAGGAGTCGGAAAGCCATCCGAACTGTTAGAGATCATCGAAGCAAATTGCTGCGGTACATTCACGCTCACAAGAAGATATGCCACCAATGACGATTTGCCTGAGAGGTCTGTCAACATCGCTCTGCCCTGCCCGCCGCTTGACCGAACAGGATATTTGGTGCAGTATCGCCATCCGGACCAAACCCGTATT
Source organism: uncultured bacterium (assembly GCA_965371785.1). GTDB lineage: Bacteria > Fermentibacterota > Fermentibacteria > Fermentibacterales > JCC-6 > CBDUZS01. The sequence goes on along the minus strand of CBDUZS010000012.1, from coordinate 19,115 downwards.
TAGCTTCTCCCCGGAGGCTCTTATGACGAAGATATTGTCAGTTGCGAACCAGAAGGGCGGAGTTGGTAAAACAACCTCCGTAATCAATCTGGGAGCAAGCATATCAGTCCACGACCTGGACGTGCTGATAATAGATATGGACCCTCAGGCCAACGCTACGAGTGGGCTCGGCCTGGAGGAGGAGAGAAGTGTCGGCATAAATAGCTTGATATCAGGTAATTGCACACTGAAGGAGGCAATTACTCCAACCGAGGTCGAGGGTCTGTTCGCGGTTCGCGGATCGAGAGATCTATGCGGTCTGGAAATCGAATTGGCGGCACAGAAAGATAGGGAGTTCTTTCTGCGTAAAGTCTTGACAAAAAAAGAATTGGAACAATTCTCATACGTTCTAATCGATTGTCCGCCCTCCCTGGGATTGCTGACTGTCAATGCCCTCGTAGCTTCCGACGGTGTTCTTCTGCCCCTTCAGAGTGAATACTATGCTCTGGAGGGTCTTTCACATCTCTTCGAAACAATAAGAAGTGTGAAGAGACTGTGGAACAGAAAACTGGCTATCATGGGCGTGTTCATAACAATGTTCGACAAGAGGCTCAGGCTCAGCAGGGAAGTAGAAGAGAACGCGAAGGCCAACCTCGGAAGAATACTCTTCTCTACCAGGATACCCCGAAACGTAAGGCTTAGTGAAGCACCCAGCTACGGCAAGCCGGCATTGTTGTACGACGCCATGTCCAGTGGAGCCCTGAGCTACATGCGATTGGCTAAAGAGGTGATGGCAAGATGAAAGGCAGGAGAAAAGCTCTCGGACGCGGTCTGGAAGCATTGCTTCCAAAACTGGATACCGAGGCAATCGATGGGGAACAGGCCACAATCGATGTAGACAGGATTGATCCGAATCCATTCCAGCCAAGGATCGAATGGAATCCTGAGGATCTTGAAACACTTGCTGCATCCATTCTTGCCCAGGGGATTCTTCAGCCTCTGATACTGAGAAGGACAGGGGAAAGATTCCAGCTGATAGCCGGGGAAAGAAGACTAAGGGCGGCAAAGCTTGCGGGACTTGCAAGGGTTCCGGTAGTTCTCAGAGAAGCGGATGACGGACAAATGCTTGCGCTGGCCCTTGTGGAGAACATACACCGGAAAGATCTTGGTCCAATCGAGAAAGGAGAAGCCTTCCGGAGGCTTCTCGAAGAATTCGATCTGACTCAGAACGAAATGGGCAGGCAGGTCGGTCTCAGCAGATCGGCTGTGGCAAACTTCATCAGGCTGCTGGATCTGCCGGAATCCGTTCAGATTCTGTTGAGAAAAGGAAGGCTGAGCATGGGACATGGTCGGGCTCTTCTGGGGCTTGACAACAATGCACAGATGGAACGTCTTGCCAGGAAGACCGTTCTGAGAAACCTCAGCGTAAGACAGCTCGAGGAATTGGTTCGTCATCCAGGCTCCCCTCGCAGAGGGAAAAAGCCCTGCAGAAAAACTGTCCAGCCACCAGAAACGGACAGACTCGTAACGAGGTTGCAGCGGAGATTCAAGACACGGGTCAGACTCCGGGACAAAAACGGTACCGGACGGATTGAAATAGAGTATCATTCACTGGAAGAACTGGATAGAATTCTTGAAATTCTGCTTCAGGATTAGGAGGGGTTCCGTTGCATGATATCAGACTCGACATTATCGGGGGAGACGGACCCGAGGATCTCTTCATCAGAGGCTGGGAAGAGCTCTACAGGAGGCTTGAGCTCATTCGACAGGACCTCAGCGTAGCCGAAAGAAGACCTCTAACGGATTCCACACGTAGGAGCCTGGAGAAACAGCTCGAAGACCTGGAGAAGATTGCTGCCACCTATGAAAATCGCTGGATGGAGTTCGAGAGAAAGAAGAGAGACCTGGAGAAGAGACTGGACTGAACTGACTGGAGTAGAAGTCCCGGAACTCAGTTAATATTGAATTCCTTCCTGATTGCTTCGAGTCTGGAACTGAAATGAACTAGCTGCACAGCAAATGTGCCGGAAAGCCCGCTCAAATATTGCATCTCATCGGATACACCGTTAAACGTCACATCACTGTTGAACCCGTCACCTGAAACCAGGCTGTTCACATCGTTGCTCAGTTTTCTGAGCCGTCTTTCGAGAGTCATCCATCCGGTATCAAGGCAAGTTTTTGCAGAGCCGGTCTTCATTTCCACCAACCTTTCACGGAAGTATAACCGTTTACCGGAGTGATGCAACGGATTTACGTAAGATACCTGCACGGACATTACCGCGAAAAGGCTGTATTGACAACGGAAACGTCCATGCTATTGTACGCGCTGGGCATCCCTGAGACAGGAGGAAAACATGGCGTACAAGATTACAGAGGAATGCATCGCATGTGGCGCGTGCCTGCCCGAGTGTCCCGTAGAGTGCATTAAAGAGGGAGAAAAGTATTCGATTGATGCAGCCAACTGTATCGATTGTGGTGCCTGCGCTGCAGTCTGTCCGGTCGAGGCTATAAAGGCTCCATAGGCGTAAATAAGTAAACTTAAAGAAACAGGGGAAGGGAGCCTCTAGATCTCTTCACCGAGCCTGGTGTAGAGATCGTACAGCTGGTCTATCATTATGCTGGCTGAGAACGGTTCGAGATCCTGATCTATATTGACGAGCAGCGAATCCTTTAACTTGGGATTCCGCAGTAATTTAAGAACACTCCTTGCAAGACCGTCCTGGTCGCCTTCCCTGCAGAGGATACCATTCCTGGATCCATCGATCAGTTCCGAGATTCCGCCGACATCTGTAGCGACTACCGGCACGTAAGTAGCCAGTGCTTCCAGCATTGCACGTGGAAGTCCCTCACTTCGTGAAGTGATGAGAAAGACGTCGAATGCGGGCAGCAATTCCGGGACGTCGTCCCGGGTACCGAGTAGACGGAAGTTGTCAGCAAGGCCGGCTTTCTTTATCCAGTTCTCGGTAAGACCTCTCTGGGGGCCATCTCCAACGATGACGAAGTGCACATCAGGCATCATTTTCGCTACCCTTGCCGCAACGTTGACAAAGAAAAGCGGAGCCTTCTGCGCGGCTATCCGCATGACCGATCCAACGACGGGAACATCATCAGGTACACCTATTCTTCGGCGCGCTTCAGCCCCGTGACCGCGTGTTGCCTTGAATGTATCGAATTCGACACCGCTTCGAATAACCACGTAATCCTCGGGTCTGCCGATGCCTTTCTTGGTTCCCTTGCGAATGTCCAACGGGCTTACAACGATATTCGCATCGGCAATGTGGTACCCAAGCTTTTCGAGAATGATGTAGAAGGTCTTTTTGAAGGGAGGCATGCTGTCGAAGAAAGACCAGCCATGAACGGTCTGGACGACTTTTACGTTGTCACATGCCGCTGCGGCCATACGGCCTAGAAACTTCGCCTTTGACCCATGCGTGTGAACGATGTTGAAACCACCATCACGAATGATGTTTCTGATCTCGAAAAACGCAAGAATGTCGTTCACTGGCGAAATAGCTCTCCTAAGGTGTCCCGCAAAGTAGACGGGTATGAAGAACTTGTTTGCCAGGTTCAGAAAGCTTCCCTCCGGAGATATCTCCGGACCCGCAAGGATGGAAGAGGGATATCCTCTGCTGGCAATATCTCTGCAGCTGATGAGCGTATTCATCTGAGCACCACCAACTGCCAGTTTGGTGATGATATGAAGGATGTTGAGCTTGAGGTTCTTGGCCATTACTCGCTGGTTTTCTGCCCGTCGGTGCGACACATCCCGACTGCGTAAGCGTAAAAGAGTACGAGTATTATGGTGAGGCCTGAATAGAACAGAGGGCTGAGGAAGATACATCCTGTTGCCCAGAATATAAGAAGGGGAAGAGACAGTTTTTTCATGTGTTTCACGAAACTCCATCTCCCCTTCGGATCATCACTGAAATCTCTGTAGACTCTGAAAAGGTCCTCGGAAATACTGAAAACGATAACCGAAATAGCAACCATGATCAGATGAAAAACAATTCCACCGGGCAGAAAGTCGTTTCTGACAAAAGAGATGAGCGCTGTAATGAACGGCAGGAAAAGAAGCCCTGACAGAAGAAAAATCATTCCGGCAAAGATAGTTCCGTCTCTCGAGATCTGACGATTGTCTGCAACCATCCTGTCCATCAAGCGGTTCATTATGAACCGGGACAATCTGAAAAGGCCCATAATGGCAAGAACGATGACCAGAACCAGTCCGTAGTCAGCAAGCCTGTCCAAAGTACCCTCCAGTAGAAAACGAATTCAACGGATTGAGCAAATATTGACGTTCATGCAATCAAATGACAACTGCACGTATTACCGTATAACCTCTGGGTTTGCTACTTTCCTTTCCCGCTCTTCATCTGTGTCACGAACCCCGAGATTGTCAAGGCAGCGAGAAGAATCCAGTAGATGATCGTGCCCACGGAAATGGAAACGTGCGCAAGAAGAGAGACGATAGCGAGCGCTGCGAGGGAGCCGCCCAGCAAAGCGGTAAGGCTCGAGAGAATGGGCTTGCGAAAAGCGAATAGAAGCGCCCCGGCCGAGAGAGAAGCGACAATACGGATAACTATGTGCACACCAGGTACATGTGACTCGAGTAAGAACCATACGATTAGAGCTCCCGCTGCGAAAACGGAAAGTTTGTAGAGAAGCATTCCGAGAACGGCGCCGAGAACTCCTATTATCCAGGGACCCCACGTGAGCAGAAAAGAACTGTCAGTCATCGAGGACAGAATCTGTCCACCGTACAGCCAGGAAAGCAGAAAACAGGTAACGGCAAGAGCAAAGAATATAAGCTTCCTGCCGAAGAAACAGAGACATGTGCCGACAAGAAGCATAAGCACGGCTGCAGGAAGCGGGTCAAGCATGATGAAAATGTTCACGACGACTTTATCCTTTCCCCTTAAGAATACCGGGAATATGCAAAAGATGACCGACTCCGGGGATACTGCATAGCCCTCCGGCCTTCATGGCTTTGTTCTGGGAATTCTCTACGAATACCGAGCGAAACCCGCCGCGATCGGCTGCTAGAATTCCCTTTAGGGCGTCTTCGAAAACGAGAGTAGAGGACGGGCTGACGCCCATGAGAGAAGCAGCTCGGATGAAGATGTCCGGGAAGGGCTTTTTCCGCAGCCCGTCTCCCCCGACGATGAACGGTACTGGAGCCCCGTTTTTAGTGAGAACCTCCCTCACCAGTCCTGCAGACGTGTTCGAAGCTATGGCAAGTTTCATTCTTCCCTGCTCCTGGAGGGAGATAAGCTCTCGAAGAAGCTCACCGACTCCCTCGAAGAGGGGAATCAATCCCTCGAGACAGAATTCTTCGAAAATACTCTTCTGGGTTGCGATGGCCGCTTCAGCATCGACATTGTGCAGGGAATGACGTCTGATCTCTCCTTCGAGACCTTCTCCGAGAGACGACCAGTGAAGCCAGTACTCCTCTTCGTCAATGATGTGATTCCAGGGCTCAAGGGCCCTGTTCCATGATTCTCGGTAAAAGGGCTCGCTGTCTGCGAGAACACCGTCGAAGTCGAAGAGAATCAGCTCGCTATCCCTCAGCAGATCTAGCAGCAAAGCATCATTACAAGCCAGGATACACCTCACGTTCCAAGGCTGGTGTGACCTCCCGATAGGATACATAATAGCAATCCGGTGTGCGGTCTGCACACGACATCCACGATACCCGATGGTTGGACTGGCTTGCGTGTTCAACGAGTGGCCCTGAAACTCTCAAAGAGGAGAAGAGCAATTGTACCGTAACTTCGAGGAAATCCGCGAGGCTGCAAGAGGAATTTCGGATGCAAGGGTTGCCGTACCCATGGGTTATGACCAGGCATCTCTCGAGGCTCTTCTGACCGCGTGTGAGGAGGGACTTGCCACATCGGTTATCGTCGGACCGGCAGATGGTGTCAGCGAGACGATGGAGGAGATAGGAAGAAGCCTGCCATCCGGTATTCAGGTGGTAGACATCGCAGACCCGGAAGAAGCTGCTTCCGAAGCGGTACGATTGGTCAAAACCGGGGAAGCTTCAATGCTCATGAAGGGGCTGATGAAGACGTCCATGTTCCAGAAAGCGGTACTGGACAGGGATAAAGGCCTTCGAACGGACAGAATACTCTGTCATGTCGCAATCGTGTTCGTCCCGGGGTTCGACAGGCTGGTTGCCATAACCGATGGCGGTATGAACATCAGACCCGACGCTGAGGCCATCGTTCAGATCGTGAAGAATGCTGCTGACGTAATGGTGAAACTCGGAGACGAAACACCCAGGGCAGCCCTTCTTGCAGCAATAGAGGTTCCTCATGAAAAAATGCCTGAAACAGTTCTCTTCGCGAAGATAAGCAAAGAGGGAATTACGGGTGTACACGTTGCCGGTCCGATAGCGGTTGACGGAGCGCTGGACCTGGAAGCCGCAGAGGTCAAGGGGATTACAGGCCCGGTGGCAGGAAAGGCAAACATCCTGGTCTGCCCCGATATCGCTAGCGGCAACATTCTGGCAAAAGGCCTGATGTATTTGGCAAATGCCGAGATAGGAGGGCTCATCGCAGGAGCAACTGCTCCAGTGGTCATGCTGTCGAGGTCTGACAAACCAATGACGAAACTGAATTCCATTGCCCTTGGAGTCGTTACCTCTAATGGGGGTGGTAATGACTGACAGGCTGATACTTGCGTTGAATCCCGGAGGTACTTCAACGAAACTTGGCGTCTACAGGGAAACCTGTAAGGTCTTCGAAGAGAATATCCGCCATGCTCCCGAAGAACTTGCTAAATTCGAGACGACAATCTCCCAGCTCGATTTCAGAAAGAACCTGATCCTGGATACGCTCATTGAGAAGGGGCAGAAGACAGAAGACCTGACAGCAGTAGTTGGAAGGGGCGGGACGTTCAAACCTCTCGAAAGCGGCACCTACAGGGTCAACCAAAAGCTGGTCGATGACATTATCGATGGGAGCACACTCCAGGCGGATCATCCATCAAACCTGGGAGCTCTACTCGCCTGTTCGATTGCGGATACAGCAGATCTGCCCGGATTCTTTGTCGACCCGGTATGTGTGGATGAGATGATCCCGGAAGCGCGGCTATCAGGTCATCCGCTTTTACCCAGGGTTAGCCTCAGCCACGCACTCAACATCAGGATGGTTGCCTACAAGGCAGCCGAAAAAGCAGGCCGAAATCTCGAAGATATGAACATGGTAGTACTTCATCTTGGAAGCGGCATTTCCGTCAACGCGCTCCGCAAGGGCCGCATGATTGATACGAGTAATGCAAACGATGGAGGACCTTTCAGTTCGCAGAGGGTAGGCTCTCTTCCAACAACGGGTCTCATGAAGCTCTGCTACAGCGGGGAATACGACGCAAAGGAAATGAAGAAAATGTTCCTCAAGCAGGGAGGACTCTTCAGTTACACTGGAACAGATGACGTGGAAGATGCAATTCACCGCGTAGAGAACGGCAACGAGGAAGCGGAGCTGGTTCTACGCGCAATGGCATATCAGATATCCAAGGAAGCCGGCGCAATGGCTACAACTCTAAGGGGTGAAGTCGACGCAGTGGTGATTACCGGCGGGATGTCGTACAATAAGTGGCTGATCGATTTATTGACGAAGAGCATCGAATTCCTCGGCGAGATAATGGTCTTTCCAGGCGAGAGAGAGCTGGAAGCTCTGGTCAGAGGTGTTCTCAGAGTGCTCGATTCCGTGGAGCGTGAAAAGGTATACAGATGATCCGGAAGGGAAACAGATGAGGAAAAGACTCAATGAAATCGACTCAGGGGTGCTGTTCCTCTCGGGAAATGAAGCCATTGCCAGGGGGGCATGGGAAAATGGTGTTCACTTCGCTGCGGCCTATCCGGGAACACCTTCAACAGAGATACTGGAGACCGTGGCAGAGGAGTATCCCGAGATAGATGCCCAGTGGGCTCCAAACGAGAAAGTGGGGCTGGAAGTAATAGCTGGAGCATCATTTGCGGGGGCAAGAGTGCTTTCTGCCATGAAGCACGTTGGTTTGAACGTAGCTGCCGATCCGCTTTTCACTCTGAGTTACATCGGAGCAACCGGAGGCATCGTGATCGTTTCGGCTGACGATCCCGGAATGCACTCCTCTCAGAACGAGCAGGATAACAGGCTAATGGGACGAGCTGCGAAAGTCGTCATTCTCGAACCTTCCGACAGCCAGGAAGCAAAAGACATGGTCGGCAAAGCCCTGGAGATATCAGAGGAATTCGACACACCAGTTCTCCTCCGAGTGTCCACGAGGATCAGCCATTCCAAGAGCCTTGTTTCGGTTGGACCACGAAAAGAAGTGCCCGTAACCGGATACAAAACCGACATAAGGAAAAGAGTACCCATTCCAGCACACGCAAGGGTTATGCATGCGAAAATCGAGAAAAGGCTGGTAGCGCTCTCGGTGTACGGAGTGCAGAGTTCTCTGAACAGGATAGAAGAGGGAGAGACCTCTCTGGGCATAGTAACTAGCGGGATTTCGTACCAGTACGTTAAGGAAGTCTATCCAGAAGCGTCCATCCTGAAACTGGGGCTGACAAACCCTCTTCCATGGGAGCTGATAGAGCGGTTCATTGAATCGGTAGACAGAGTTCTTGTAGTCGAGGAGGGAGAACCATTCCTCGAAGAGCAGATAAGGGCAAAATTCCTTGTGGATATCGAAGGGAAAAGCCTGATTCCACTGGAAGGCGAACTCAACCCCGAGATTGTCAGAAAGGGGCTTCTACCGGATACTGTTATCGAACAGGAATTCTCCGGCGTCCTGCTTCCTGCCCGTCCTCCAGCCCTTTGCCCGGGATGTCCACACAGGGGAGCCTTCTACATTCTCTCGGGAATGAAGGGAAGCTCAACGGGCGACATCGGCTGCTACACTCTCGGGCTGATGCCACCCTACAACGCACTCGAGACAGTTGTGTGCATGGGTGCGGCGATAGGAGTTCTCAGCGGTATAGAGAAGGCTGTCGGTCGCGAGGGGATGGGAAAGCTCGTTGCGGCAATTGGTGAATCGACCTTCGTCCACTCCGGAATCACCGGGCTGATCGACATGGTCTACAACGGCAACACCGGAACGGTCATGATAATGGATAACAGCCTTACCGCAATGACGGGAGGGCAGGAGAACCCGACAACGGGAAAGAATCTCAGAGGGGAACCTGCTCCCGTTCTAGATCTCACTGAGCTTGTAAAAGCTTGCGGAGTGAGGAACGTAAGAGTTGTAGATCCTCATGATCTTCCAGAGATGAAGATAGCATTCGAGGAAGAGATGGCGAGAGATGAACTCTCGGTCATCATAACCAGACGACCATGTATCATGTGCTACAAACCCACTTCAAAAGCTGTAGCCGAACTTGATGTGGAAAAATGTGTCAGCTGCAGAGCCTGTCTCCGCCTCGGATGTCCGGCAATCAGCTTCAGCGATGACGGTCATCCAGTAATCAGCAGGCTGATGTGCTGGCCTAACTGCAATCTCTGCGTTCAGGTCTGCCCGACGGGAGCGCTTTCCAAGGACATGGAGGGCAACTGATGCGGAAGAATGAGATAACCAATGTGATCCTGTGCGGTACGGGAGGACAGGGCATCCTCCTCGCGAGTGAAGTGCTGAGCATAGCTGCCATTAAAGCCGGAATGGACGTGAAGAAGAGCGAGGTTCACGGAATGGCGCAGCGAGGCGGCAGCGTATCCAGCCATGTGAGGTTCGGTGAGAAGGTCTTCAGCCCCATTGTCGAGAAAGGGGCGGCCGATCTGATAATCTCCATGGAGAAGATGGAGGGCCTTCGCTGGATACCATTCCTGTCCGCAAACGGCAGGCTTCTTGTCAGCGATCTGGAGATCAACCCCATGACCGTGAACACCGGACAGGCTGAATACCCGGACATTCTCGAAGGTCTCAGGGATCAGAAAGTGTCCTTTTCTCTTATACCGGCCTTCCGAATCGCGGAGGAACTGGGCAATTTAAGAGTAGTGAATGTCGTATTGATTGGTGCTGCATCGACCGCGCTGCCTCAGATAGATGAAGTCTTCTGGCTGGATGCTCTCAGAGAGAAGGTACCACCGAAGGCAGTCGATGTGAACCTGAAAGCCTTCAGCATAGGGCGGGAACTGTAAGTCTGACTAACTACTTCCCGCGATAGGCTTCCAGGCGATCCACGGGAAGACCTTTGTCCTCTTTCCATGCGTTCACTACCGGTCTGACGTCGGTGACGAACGCGTCTCTCAGAAATCTGTTCGCTTTCCAGGGATCCGGCTTGTTCTGGAGTTTTCTGAGTTCCGGAATGTTGACGAGCGCAGCCCTGGCAAGAGCGTACTCGATGTTCTCTATCGCCTGGAGAATGCCCTCGAACGGACTCGCCACCCTTGTTTGAACGCCCACTTCGAAGACGAGGTTTGAGAGTCTGCACAGACCAGCTTTTTCGGCTTCGAAGAGGTTGAGGAAAAACCTGAAAAGGGCTCCCGCATCCAGCGATCCGACCGGAAGTCTTCCCTGTGAAAGCCGGTTGTCGGACAGAGAGACCGTTCCAAGGATTTTCAAGTGCAGCATAGCGATAACAACGCTCTCGGTACTCTCACCTGGAAGCATTGCGCCGGTATCGAGCAGAACCCTGCACGAAGGATCGGTTTCGCGGCACAACCAGGCAGCAGTACCCCAGTCGGGTACGGCGGCGGAGCAGAAGGAGGGGTCGAAAGGCCTGAAACCGATCTGCATGGATTCGCTCTTGCGGATCTTCAGACCTATCTGCCTGAGACCACTTAGAATCTGCTCGAGCATTTCGGCAAGGCTCTTCTCCCCCGGGGAATCCATACCATCATGAATCAACAGGGACAGCTGCCGGCATTTGATCGATCTCATCAGCTCCAGGGAATTAAGAACCTGATTGATGCTGGCGACTCTGATCTCAGGGTAAGGGGAGGAAAGGGTCCCGAACATAAGGCGATGATCGAGAACACCTCGCTTGTGCTGGTGAACGGTTTCGGCATAAACGGTGGCGGGGTCGAGATCGTTCTCGCCGAGAAGAGTGAGGAGTTTTGAAGCCTCCTCCATGTTCTTCATATCTTCCGGCGTATGGATCGCTACACCCTTGCATCGCCCTGTAATATTGTGGAGCTTGCCTGCCAGAGAAAATCTGTCCTTGACCGATTGGGGGTCTGTTTTATTCGAATAAGAGCAGTAAGAACTTCCAGACCTGGAGAAGGCATGGGTGGAGACGATCAAATTCAGGTCGCCAAGCCTTTCCATGACAGTTTTCATCGTGTTCACCAGCCCTTCAGACGGATTAATTCCCCCACAAAATTGCTAAGCATCAGAGACCTATATTCTCTGCAATTGACTTCATAGAGTCCAGTGCCAGCTCAACGAATTCCGGGACTTCGAAACCTGCCAGCGTGCACTCCCTGATTGCGTCCCTGTTAACGGCCCTTGCAAAACCTGATTTGGTCATCCTCTTTACGACGGAACGCGGTTTCACCGGCGCAAGTTTCCTTGAGGGATATATCAACGCAGTCGCGCTGATGAGACCGGTAACGGATTCAGCGGCCGCGAGAAGATGGTCGAAATCACATCCGCGGCTTGTTCCGTTGTGTTCTGCATTGTGTGATTTGATGGCTTGCAGAGCATCTGCTGGAAGGCGTCCTTCCAGTAGCTCCACCGTAACCAGGCCATGTCTGTCGGGATGATCCTTGGTCTGCTCGAAATCGAGATCATGAAGCAATCCCGATATTCCCCATACATCTGGGTCCTCACCCTTTCTTCCCGCAAGAGATCTCATAATCGATTCGGTGGCAAGGGAATGGTAGATCAGGTTATCCGCCTCGAATGTGTCCGTGATAAGCTGCAGCGCTTCATTTCGAGTAATCAATTCCAGAGCTTTCCTTTCCAGTTTCCACGAATTTGAAGAATACTGTAATCAGTGCCTTTATCTATGAGCATGAAGGCCGAACCAAGACCGATGGCGACATCGGTGGGAAGGAGGGATCGAGAAGAGGATTCAGATGCAATGAGGTCGGCCGAGAGCCCGAGAAGGTATGCACCAAGGATGCCGGAATCCAGGGCGTTCAGACCCTGAGCAAGCAGAGAACCAACGATTCCAGCGAGAACATCGCCACTGCCGCCGGTTGCCAGACCGCTGTTCCCCGAGGTAATCATGTTTCTCGTGCCGTCAGGGCTGAAAACGACTGTAGGCTTGCCCTTGAGAAGGATAACGGTTTTTGTGCTGGCGGCAAGCTTTTCGGCGGAAGCGAATCTCTCTGAGATCTGTGTGCTGCAGCCTGTCAGGCGGCTGAGTTCACCGGGATGAGGAGTGAGGATAAGGTTGCCTTTGTATGCGGACATGAGCGCTGAAGAACCGTTGAGAACGTTGATGCCGTCTGCATCGAGAACCAGAGGAATCGACCAGGTCTCGAGGATGAAACGAACCAGTTTCTCGGTTTCCGGAGACGTACCCAGGCCAGGGCCCAGAACCACCGAGTCGTAGAGATCGGGATCGGGCAGGCTGGTGACGTCTCCTGGAAGGAAGTAGTAGCACAGGGATTCCGGAATCCTTCCAGATACCATCGGAGCGGTTGGATAGGGAACAAGCACCGTAGCAAGACCGATTCCTGATCTCAGCGCGCCGTAGGTCATGAGCTGCGGGGCTCCCGGCATACCCTCCGATCCGCCAATGAGCAGGACACGGCCAAAAGTGCCTTTGTGTGCGTCTACTGGTCTCGGAGGAAGGAGATCGCGAGCCATGTCGATATCGACAATGGTTCTAAGCGCGTTTTCAGGGATGTCTATCCCGATGGGAGCCACGATGAGAGTTCCGGTGTATCCGCATCCTGGAGGAATGAGAAGACCAAGCTTGGGAGCCTGGAAAGTAACGGTAACATCCGCGTATGGTGTATTCGGATCGACTTCTCCCGTCAGGCCGTTCAGACCGGTGGGAGAATCGATGGCCAGAATGGGGCTTTTCTCCTCACGAATATGGGCAGCACATTCCTTCATGATGCTCTTGAGTCTGCTCTTGAAGCCTGTTCCAAGAAGAGCGTCGACGGAAAGAGAGACCCTTCCGGAGATCTCTCCGAGTTTTGCGAACGGCACTATCTGCCCGCCATCTTTCTGATACCGGGTCAGGTTCCTCAGGCAATCGGGGGAAAGTTTCCTGGCATCCTGGACAGCAAGGATCACCCGGGTGTCGTAACCATTCTCATACAAGTGTCTTGCGAGGACAAACCCGTCTCCGCCGTTGTTCCCCGGCCCGACCCAGATCTTGACAATGCCCTCCTCGCTTGAGGTCATGCGCATGGCAATATCCGCCGCGGCGATACCTGCACGCTCCATCAGTTCATCACCGGGAACGCCCGAAGCGATAGTCTTTCTGTCGTACTGACCCATTTCATCAGGAGTAACCCAGTTCATCATCTTTTCCCCCCCATTACGAGATCACTGCCAGGGCCACAGCGTCTTCGTCAGAACTGCTCAGACTCAAAGCGATATTCCTTTCTCCGAGAAGGTCAAGGGCAGCTCCACTCAGCAGCGCTTCAGGACGGTTTCCGGGACCGGGCAGAATCTCGATGTCGTGCCATCCGACTCCCCGAGAAAGGCCCGAACCCAACCCCTTCAGCACCGCTTCCTTGGCTGCGAACAGCTGTGCAATGGAGTAAGTCGAGCCAAAGGAACCGATCTCTCTGGTGGTAAATAACCTTTCCAGAAAGCCGGAGCCCTTTCTGACGAGAATTTCCTGGAACCTCGAGATGTTCACAATGTCTACACCATGAACCAGAGACACGCTGCCCCTTCCTGAGAATGCGCAAGAGAAAGGAGAAGTATAACGGTGCTCATGTTCCTCCGGAATGGTCGACCAGAGGTTCAAGTCTATCACCCTTCCAGGTAGAAAAAACATTACAGGATACAGACGTTGACGCATCCGGGTTACGATCGAGAACAGCAGCGGCCGCTCTGGCAACCATTACCGCATTATCGGTTGCGTACCTCTTTTCAGGTAGAAAGAGATCGAGCCCCCTGTTCGAGCAGACAACGCGCAACTTCTCCCGGAGCTCACTGTTTGCAGAGACTCCTCCCGCAAGAAGAACACTGGCAGCATCCACTCTTTTCGACTGGAACATGAGCTTTGATACGAGCAGGTCTACGACAACCCTCTGGAAGGAGGCAGCCATATCACTGGCATCGACGCCTTTCTCCCACCTGAGTCTCACCGCAGTCTTCAGGCCGCTGAAGCTGAACTCAGGCAGAGAGGGATCTCCCAGGGGAGATGGCAGATCGACTGCAAAGGGATCACCTCCACCGGCGATCCGGTCGATCACAGAGCCACCCGGGTACCCAAGGTCCATCAATTTGGCGGTTTTGTCAAAGGCCTCTCCTGCGGCATCGTCTCGTGTTGAGCCGAGCAGGCGGCAGTCGTTCCATCCACTCATAGAAAAAAGACTTGTGTGTCCGCCCGAGACGAGAAGAGCAACCGCGGGGAAAACGACCTCTCTCCCGGTTCCGTAATGTATGTGGAGATGAGCTGAAAGATGGTTTATGCCGAGGAATGGGCGTCCCGAAGCCCAGGCGGCAGCTTTTGCCCATGAGAGGCCTACGAGAAGAGATCCAGTCAGCCCGGGTCCCGCCGTTGCTGCAAAAACATCAACATCGTGGATGGAAATACATGCCGAGGCCAGCAGAGAAGAGACCATTCGGGGAAGTGTACTCAGGTGGAGCCTTGAAGCTATTTCCGGGACCACTCCCCCGAATTCCGCGTGTACGGGTTGATCTGTAACGGCTTCCCCTGCTACACAGCCCTCCTCCAGCAGCGCAACGGCGGAATCGTCACAGGAGGTTTCGATCGCCAGAATCCGCAATGCTACTCCTGCTCGATCCTGACGGTGATGTTCTCCTTGATACTTCCGTGGATCCTTACTGGAACCTGGTACTCGCCAAGGTTCTTGATGTGCTCCTCAAGGAGAATATTCTTTTTGTCCAGTTCGAATCCTGCTTTTTCGAGTTCGAGTGCAATCTCCCGTTCGGAAACACCACCATAGAGGTGACCGTTTTCGTCTGCGGAGACGAGAATGGTGCAGACGGTCTCCTTCAATCTGGCTGCGAGTTCCTCCGCAGCCTCGAGAGCCTGTGCCTCCTTCTCGAGAGCCTTCCTTCTGTACTGATCTGCCATCTTCATGGCTCCCGGGGAAACCTTGACAGCCAGTTTCTTCGGGAAGAGGAAGTTCCGGGCATATCCGTTGGCTACGGTTACCGTATCCCCGGCAGTGCCGAGGTTTTCAACATTCTTAATGAGAAGGATTTTCATCCCTGCTCCTTTCAATTCGTTTCTCGATTCTCTGTCTGAAATCGAACCAGCCATCGAGGATGCCGAGAAGTATCAGCAAAGCGATGACAAGAGGCGGAGCGAAAACGAGAACTATAGCGGCCGGGATTGTCATCTGGGGAAAGGCTTTCAGATACGTTCTCGTGATCACGCCTCCAAGTATTCCATATGGAAGGCTCATGAAAATGAGCACGTTGCGGACGATCCTTACGAGATCGAGCTGTCCTGTCGCCAGCTTTGACCCCAGCACGTTGAGGAGAAGACATCCGATGACTATCCAGACGAGCGTGAAGTCGAGCGTGAAACGATCCTCAGCATCAGCTTTCCACCCCCTGAACGTGGTCATGAGAGAGAGTGAAAAGAACGTTGCCACGATAGCACCCCCTGTGACCTGAAGAGCCCCGAATCCAGGGGATAGGTACTCCATAAGGCCGAACATCTGCAGGATTTCTGCCTGACTGAAGCCGGCAGCAGTGTAAAGAGGAACCAGGGGCTCCATCGCCGCAGATGAAAAGGACATGAAGCCAGGATCGTAACCGCTTCCAAGGACTGCGGCTATAACCGCTGCAGCTGCCGTGGTGGCTGCAAGGGCTCTGATTCTCCGGCCCCGTTTGAAACCCGCAGCAAGTACCCCTGCTCCGCATGCAGCCACAAGGGCACCCTGAAAACCCGACGTGATGTAAACGCCTGCCAGGATCGTCAGGGCTGCAGGAATTCCAATGGTGAGACTGCCAGAAAGAAGGAACGCCATGAAGGCAGAACCCAGAAAGGGAATTCCCAGGAAGAGCAGAAGTATGCCCGTTAGCACCAGTCGAACGGATCGCTTCCGAGGTGCTGTTGCAGGGTTCATGTCAGTGCCTGTTTGCCCTGCTATCTGTAATGCTCACGCAGGTAAGGAGCGAGTGCAAGGAAGCGGGCGATCTTGATCTCCCGGGCAACCATTCTCTGATGCCGTGCGCAATTGCCCGATACCCTGCGGGCAACGATCTTGCCTCTGTCCGAGACGTAACGCTGCATTATTTTGTCGTTCTTGAAGGATATCACCGTATCCGGGTTGAGGCAGAAGCGGCATTTCTTCTTCTTTGCCAGCTTGGTGCTCTTCCGTTTCTTTCTTATCTGCAACTTTTTCCTCCAGTCTCTTCAGCCTACTGTATCCAGAGGCTGTATTCTCCAGGCCTTAACGACCATCCTGTGGTGTGTGGCCTTTGTTCTGTCCTCGTGTTTCCTGCTTACCAGCTGACCCTCGAGCAGAACCATCGATCCAACCTCGAGGAGATCGTTCATTTCCCTGGCAAGGTCGTTCCAGGCCTCGACTTTCAGAATCGAGACCGACTCGTGCACTTCGGAATCGTCGGAAGACCGACGTTCGGTCATGTTTCTTACGCTTAATTCAAGAACCCAGCCACCAAAGCTAGTTCTTGACAGCGCGTTCTTTCTCTCGATCGTCCCAGATAAGACGATGTAGTTGATCATAGGCTCTGCGTTTGACTGAAAAACCATGTCAGAATGGGATGTCGTCGTATTCAGGAGGGGGTTCGGGCTCTTTGTCCGGGGGACGTGCCTGCTGCCCCGTTCCCTCTTTTCCATCCGACGATCCATCCTGTCCCTGTTTCTCGAGGAACTGGAGTCTCCTGGCCACTATCTCGATCTTGCTCCTCTGAGAACCGTCCTGAGCCTGCCAGGAACGGGATTCCAGTTCCCCCTCGACGAGCACGGGGCTGCCTTTACGGAGGTATTCCGTAGCCAGTTCCGCGGTACGACGCCATGCGACCACATCGACGTAACAGGTTTTCTGATGCCATTCGCCGTCGCGTCCCTTGTAGGACTGATTACTCGCGAGCCTCATCTTTGCCAGGTGGACGCCACTCTCGAGAATACTGCCCTTGGGATCATCTACCAGATTTCCGGTGATAAGGATCCTGTTGAGATTCGGCATACGGAGGTTCATTGCTTTTCTTCCTCCTCACCGGCAGGTTCATCTTCCTCGGCTGGCGCTGATTCCTCTTCGTCAGCGGGAACCTGAACCTTTTCCTCTTCTTTTGCTTCTACCACTGCCACTTCTTCTTCTGCGGGTGCGGAAGGTGTTTCTTCAACCGCAGGAACAGATGGTTCCTCTTCGACTTCCGGTGCAGAGGGAGCCGGTTCAGCAGCAGGTGCTTGCGGTTCGGGGCTCACAGAAGGTTGTGGCGGTGCGATTTCGGGCATGGAATCATCAACCCTGAGAGTAAGATAACGAAGGCAGCTCTCTTTGATCCTCAGAAGTTTGTCTATGCCTGCCGTGACCCGTTCCTCACCGTCCCACCTGAGGAAAAAGTAGACACCCTCTGTCTGCTTCTTGATGGGATAGGCAAGCTGACGTCTTCCCCATGAATCTGTCTTGAGATAAGTACCTTCTTCTGCAGAGATCGTCTCCTGAACCAATGAGAGCTCCTTTTCGAGCTCCTTCTCGGAGAGACTGGTGCTCCAGATAATTGCGGTTTCGTATTTTCGCAAACTGAAGCCTCCTTCCGTTAATGGTGCTGGCATTTATCACCGGCCGGAAGGAGGTGTACGGGACGAGTATGTCGTGGTCGCTTCCGGACAGGTGACGTTCAGCCACTCAGGCTCCTCTATATGAATAGGGAGCAAACGACAGCGCAATTATTCTCAGACACGCCGCCACGGTCAAGCCGGAAGAAGAGGGACGTTGTTAAGTTATTTAAGTAACTAAAATAAACGAACAATCACAGGGGTTGCAATTTTCCAAAAAGAGTAGACAATGGTGGTGTTATGAGTAGACATGTCAGGCTTGATTTTGAGGGTGCAGTTCACCATGTGATGACGCGAGGCATAGAGAAGCGTCGGATATTTCTTTGCCCCGAAGACAGGGAAGACCTTCTGGCAAGAATATGTAAAGCTGTTGCATCTCTTGATGCAACGGTGTATGCATGGGCTCTGATGCCTAACCACTACCACCTTCTTGTTCGCACTGGCACTTTCAGGTTGCCGAGAATAATGAGCAGTATTAACACAGGGTATGCAGTCTCTTTCAACCGCAGACATGATCGAATAGGGCACCTTTTCCAGAACAGGTACAAATCAAGGCTTGTTCAAGAGGACTTCAGCCTTCTCAACGTGGTAAGATACATACTGCTCAATCCCATCAAAGCTCGGATCATTGAGTCGTTAGAGGAACTTGCAAGTTATGAATGGACTGGATATTCAACTCTTATCGGAAATAGAAAACGCGGGTGGCAAAACAGTGAATTCGTACTCTCTCAATTCGGGAGCGACATCACCGAAGCAAGGAAAAACCTGTACTCATTCCTGAACGAAGAAGAAACGAATGAGGAAGATATCTGCGACGGTGTCCTTGTGCAAAGGGCTGAAGAATGGGTGTTTGAAAAGGAAGGCAAAGGAAGAGAATCCTGGGGTTCAGGAGAGGGAATAACAGGGGATCGTTCCTTTGTTGAAAACATTCTCAAGAAGCTCAATACGGGGAATTCACCCGAGCTGACAACACTGAACCGAGAACAATTGTCTCTGATGGTTCTCGCAGATGTAATCTCTCAGGAGTATGGAATTCATACCGACGAACTAGAGGGAGGGGTCAGGACAGAAAATGTTTCCAGGGTAAGAAGTCTCTTCATATGGGCGGCAATACATATCTGTAAGTACAGGCTGAGAGAGATAGCTGAATTTCTTGGTCTGTCTATTTCCGCAATATCTCAGGCCGAGAAGCGTGTCCGTACGATTCTGTTCAAGGAATTCCCGCAACTGAGAGTAGTTTTACAAAAGTTACTTAAATAACTTAACAACGTCCCTCTTCGCAAAAGGGCGGCGCCGAAGC
>CBDUZS010000011.1:0-49539 GCA_965371785.1 uncultured bacterium | reverse complement strand
CAAAGCACTAGTGCACATGCAGGCAACCCCTGACAGCCCGGAGGCGCTTGCCTCTTTGCCGAGACTGAAGTTGAGCGAAATCGGCCAGAAACCGGTCCCTCTCCCTACTTCCGTCAACGATGTCTCCGGAAGACCTTTTCTGGTTACGGATGTATTCAGTAACGGAATCAGCTACATCGAACTGACATTCGATCTCACAGGACTCGACGAAGATCTCGTTGCTCTGGTCCCGCTGTTCTGTGATACTCTCACATCCATGGGTGCAGCCGGTCTGGATTACTCCGCGATGGCAGACAGGGAAGCAGCCTGTTGCGCAGGCATCAATACCCATCTGTTCGTTAACACTCTATTCGATGACAACATGCACTGCCGGCCCCGACTCTACATTTCATCGAGGTGTCTCGACCGGAACCTCCGTGCAATGCTGGGAGTACTCGAAGACCGCCTTATCAGAACGGACTTCAGTTCAGTGGCCAGAATCGTTGACATCATCAAGGAGGAGATGGTCATCGGGGAGAACATGGTCGTAGCCCGGGGAAGCGGGTTTGCCGCTATCCATGCTGCCAGAGGGCTGTCTGAGAGTTCGGCGCTGATGGAAGCCTTCGAGGGGATTAGTGCGGTCAGGCAGTATCTGAAACTCGGGAAGGAAGCCGACTCCACAGAGAATCTGATAGAGAAACTGGAACGAATAAGAAGTTTCGTACTCAATCGTAACGGAGTTCACTGCAGCGCAATCGGCAGCAGGAAATCATGCAGCACCATGGAAAGCTGGCTTGGCTCTTTCCTTAGGGCTCTCGATCGAACGGTACATGAACCGTGCCCGTACGGCTTCACTCCGGTAACGGGAAGGATAGAAGGCATTGCTACCTCTTCCCGTGTTGGCTTCACGGGAGCGGCCCTGCAGGGGGTGCCACTCTCTCACGAGAGCGCTCCCGCATTGAAGCTTCTCACGCGGCAGCTCAGCTATGGATTCCTATGGGAGGAAATCAGGGCGAAAAAGGGCGCTTACGGGGCTAACGCCTTCATGAGTGCTTCCACGGGAACGTTCTTTCTAACGAGTTTCAGAGACCCGGAGATATCGAGCACCTTCAAAACCTTCGGAAAACTTTTCGATCACATCGAAAAGGACATGGATTTGTCAGACGGTGCCGTCACCTCTGCTGTGATTAGCACGATCAAGGAGCTCGATCCTCCGATTAGACCTGCAACAGCGATACGAACCACTCTGTTCAGGCATCTGATCGGAATGGGCTCTTCGGAGATCAACGAGTTCAGGGAACGGTTGCTGTCACTGAAGGCAGCCGATATCGTGAGGGCTTCAACCGAGATTCTCAGACCGTCCTGGGAAAAATCGTCGCTCTGTGCAATCTCGAGCAGAGAGAAACTGGAGGAAGCTGCAAGGCATTTCCCGACCGGGATGGAGATAACCGATCTGGATTGGCAGTAGATCCGTTCAGGGTTGCATGCCGGTCAGTACCGGATATGTTCACACGAGTGAATTCGTTATCGTAGTGCATTCGGTGCTTCTTCTTTTCCTCCTCCTCTTCCTGGGCGACCTCACTTTCTGATCATTTCCGCCCGTTCATGCCCGGGATTCTGTAGAGCTGCTTCCTCTTGCCCGATGGCTTTCTTTCGACGAAGATCTGTTCACCGCTCTCCGGATCGATTCCTGTGTAGTACATTGCCGCAGCCATTGTCATGGGTGCAGGCAGGAATATCTGAACCTGCTGGGGTCTCATTCCAAGCCTGAAGAGTTCCCTCCTGACGACGTTCATGTCCTCGATGCTGCAGCCTGGGAAGGCTGCCATGATGTAGGGGAGCACGTACTGTTCCTTCTTGCATAACCGGGTAATTTTCCTGAAGAACTCGATGAAGGTTCTCCACTCATCCGTTCCGCATTTCCTCATGAGTCTGAGGACATCCGGCGAGAAATGCTCCGGGGCGAGTTTCAGATGCCCGGACACGTGGTTCCTGACCAGGGCTTCTACGAACCCCGGGTCTCTGTTCGCCACGTCGTGCCTGATACCGCTCGAGACGAAAACGTGTTTGACGAGTCCAATGCGCGAAGCTTCTTCAAGCAGTTCCGTGTAAGAAGACTGATCGGTGCGGAAATGCCTGCAGATCCGTGGGTGAAGACAGGATATCCTGCGGCACTTCTTCATGGCAGTGTTATCGGTACAGCCGAGGCCGTACATGTTGGCAGTCGGACCTCCTATGTCGGTGACCGTACCCTTGAAGTAGCTCATGGTGGTAAGCTTCTCGATCTCACCTACTACCGATTTCCGGCTTCTGCTCGAGATCAGCTTGCCCTGATGAAGACCCACCGCACAGAAGCTGCATCCGCCGGCACAACCCCTCTGGGCAGTTATGGAATTCCTGATCATCGCATATGCCGGTATCTCCCCGGAGTACCGGGGGTGCGGAAGCCTCGAGAAGGGCAGGGAGTAGAGCGAATCCATCTCATCGGTCGATAGAGGATACGATGGAGGCTCCACGCACAGGATGCGACTGTCGGCTTTCTGCAGGAGCCGTCTTCCATTCCAGGGATTACTCTCGGATTCGAGGATCCTGTTCATACTCATGAACGCTTCAGGAGAGTTCTTCACTTCCTCATGAGAGGGAATCTCCAGGTAATCTTTTAACTCTCCGATCCTTAGAGAACTCGTGAAAGTAGCCGTTCCCCTGATCCCTTCAAGGCCTTCCCCGGAATCAAGACGCATGGCGATCTCCGCCACAGCCCTCTCGGCCATACCGTAAACGAGAATACTGGCTTTTGTATCCAGGAGAATCGACTTCCTGAGCATGTCACTCCAGAAATCGTAATGGCTGACCCTGCGAAGGCTGGCCTCAATGCCGCCCAGGACGATTGGAACACCCTTCATCACCCTCTGCAGCACGTTTACGTAACGCAGCAGTGCCCTATCAGGTCTTCTTCCGGTTTTGCCGTTTTCGGAGTAGGCGTCATTTGATCGCAGCTTGCCCAGAGAGGTGTAGTGATTGACCATGGAGTCCATCGCCCCGGAGGTAACGCCTGCAAACAGCCTGGGAACTCCCAGCTCCAGGAAATCATCACGGCGTTCCGGATCTGGCTGTGGCACAATTCCCGTGCGGTATCCCTTATCCATGAGCCATCGTCCTATGAGTGAAGCCCCGAAGGACGGGTGGTCCACGTAGGCATCACCTGAGAAGATGATGACATCACAGGCATCCCATCCAAGGGCGCTCATCTCTTCTGCGGTCGTAGGCAGGAACTCGATGTGCTGATGACGATTCTTTTCCATTTTTTTTATGCTTCTCTCAACCGAAGAACCGCATCCTGGTCCTCGTTCCATCCCGAATCCTTACGGATCTATTGCGTCGAGCAGGAGGTTTTCTGCAGGATCTGAGCCTCTTCCTCTCCTTCTCCGGATAGAGAGACACGGCTCTTTCGAGGAGCGCACCCAGCTCTGCTCCAAACGGATAATCGGGGGAGAACGAATACAGTCTGGTTCTTCCGAGCATTCTGCTCTGCAGAATCCCACTCTTCTCGAGTTTCTCCAGCTGCCTCTGTATGGGGAAAAGCGCAGCATCCCAGAACCTGGCTATCTGCCTCGGGTACCCTTCTCGCTGCTCGTGCAGGAGAACGAGGACCCTCTCACAGCTTACCGATCCGAGCAGTGCTTCGAGCAAATCCCTGTTCCTCTCGACCTGTATTGCACAGTAACTAAGTCGTATGTTCTATTTATTAGGTCATTATACATCGCCGTATTGATCATGACAAGCCCGTCCGTATGGCTCTTGACAAAACCGGAAAATGGGGGATACTGCTAATGTGAACATGTGTTCACTGAAGGAGGTGCCGTAATGTCAGAGGAAAGAAGTTCAGTCTACTCGGCCAGAGTATCCACCGGTCGTACAACCTACTTTCTCGATGTTCGCCAGGCCGTGAACGGTCGATACTACCTTGTTCTTACAGAATCCAGAAGGAATCCTGATGGGAGTTTCGACCAGAAACGGCTGATGGTTTTCGAGGAAAGCCTTTCAGTCTTCCAGGAGGAGATCAATCAGGCTCTTGTCAAGATGCAGGAACTCATTGCGGCCAGAAAAGACGAAGATCTCACTGATGTCCGCAAGCTCCATCCGAGAGCGTTCATGAAATGGGACGAAGAGGAGGAAACCGTTCTTTCCAGTCATTTCGCGAAAGGTGCCGAGGTCGAGGAGATCGCATCCCAGATGGGCAGAACCGTCCAGGCGGTTCTTGCCAGGCTCGAGAAGCTCGAGCTGATAGCTCCCGCCTCTAGCACTGAGCAGAAGGGTACACAGGCAGTCTGAGTAGTCAATTCCGAATACGTCTCAGACCAAACCTCTTCGCAGGGTGATTGCTTCTACGCTGTGCACTCTGTAGTGTCTCAAAGTCCTCTGAAAGGTGGTTCCATGCCCCCGGTTCGAATCCTGCTCCTCTTTCTCGGCGGCATCGCCGCAGGTTTCATCAACGTGAATGCCGGCGGTGGTTCTCTCATCACACTTCCGCTTCTGATACTGTTCGGTCTCCCTGCGGGTATTGCCAACGGTACTAACCGGGTTGGTGTACTGTGTCAGAACATAGTAGCCACCATAAACTTCCGCAGATTGGGGCAGAGGGATTTCAAACTGGGAGGCAGGCTGGGAATACCCGCCGTTCTGGGAGCAGTCATCGGCTCGCTAATCTCTCTCAACATCCCCGATGCCATGTTCAAATCGGTTCTGGTCGTGGTCCTTGTCATGGGTCTGATGGTCGTTCTCATTCCCAGACGAAGCGACGGGGGAAAGGACGAACCGAGGAATCTATCCCTGCAGATGGTTTTCTTCTTCGTAATCGGCCTGTACGGCGGATTCATCCAGGCCGGCGCCGGTTACCTGGTGATCTTCTCGCTTTCGATCGTGGGCGGGTTGTCTCTGAAACGAACGAACAGCCTGAAGGTTATCATCATGACCATCTACCTCATTCCATCTCTGGCGGTCTTCATTGCAAACGGCCGCATCGACTGGGCTCCTGCAATAGCCCTGGCTGCCGGCACGGGCACCGGTGGGTGGTTGGGCAGCACGTTCAGCGTCAAACGTGGAGAAGGCTGGATCAAAGCAATCCTGGCGGTGGCGGTTCTCGGAATGGGTGGAAGGCTCCTCGGAATCTACTAGGGGCCACTCGCATGGGGGTGAAGGGCGGGTTAGCTATCCCTTCCCGAAAGGATTTCCGTAGATGCCCGGATCGCTTCCGGCAATTATCCGGGCATCACAGCATTGCTGGAAGAATTCCACCGGGCCGGCATCTCCGATGATTGCGTAGGCGTAACCGTGTTCGGCCATGGAATGAAGTGTCGACAGAACCAGAGCCTTGCCGATGCCTCTTCCCTTGTGCGCGGTGAAAACACCAATCGGGCCGAGAAACCCTTTGGCAGTGCAGTCCCAGCAGCAGAAGCCCATGAAACTGCCCGTATCCTGATCGGCGGCGATAAAAATCTTCGGCGGAACGGTTGAGAACGCGGTCCTGACCTCGGCTTCCCAGCCGGCTCCGAACTCTTCCGAGACGTGGGAAATGACCCCGGGTGACTGATGCGGAAGCGGTCTGCCGATCCAGACTCCCGGTATCTCCGCTGCGCGGGGAAGGCCGAACAGAGGAACCAGGAGGTCCGACAACTCAGTTTCCACCCGTTACGGTTATCCAGCTACGCAGGAAGTAGAATGCATCATTGCCGGTTATCGTTGCAAGAGTGCTCAGAACCAGGCCGAAGATGATCAGAAGCATCACGATCATCTTCAATCCATCCTGACTCTTTACCGCCCCTATCTGTTTCGGCTCTCGACCGAGATACGCGCTTGCCGCATAGAGCTCCTCGCCGATCAGAGTGTAATCGCAGGTTGTTATGAAGAAGGGCAGCTGTGTAACTGCATCGGTTCCGGCAATCTGTATGGCACCGGAAAGGGAGCCCGTTTCCGCGAGAAGCAGCGACTCTGCCCAGAACATGCCGAGATAGAAATTCGTTGCTGGTTTGTCACGCATCATAATACCGTTGACACCTGCAACGTATGCGAACTGGCTCTGCGTGATGAAGAAGACCGAATCCGGATCGTAAGAGTCAGGTCTGCCCGCTTCGAGATAAGCCTGTTTCACCGCCTCGTCGGCAACGGTGTAGACGATCGGGTCACAGTTCGGAACCAACAGAGAGGTCTGGTACTCGGCAACCTTCTTGGCAACCCGTCCAAGGATTGTAAGGCTGGCGATAGTTGCGACGTCGGAAATCGTGGACAGTCCGGGAACGTAGAGAATCGGTCTTCCCATTTCCGTGGCTCTTCCTATTGCCTCGTCGATTGCTTCGATTCCGGCAATGGGTCTCAGATAGAACTCCTTACCGGTACTTGCTCTTCTGAAATAGTAAAAGATCATGAAAATAAAAATGGTACATGCTGCAAATACTGGAATGACATCTGTGTTGAACCACTCTCCGATCGGTACAACAGAGCTCGTGTAGGCTTCCCCCCAGAGCGTGTCTCCCTCCAGCGTAATTGCAGCAGGCCTGTACATGTACAGTTCGCCCGGTACAAGTGGAAAATCGGGATCGAAACCGTCCTGAAGCAGAGTAGATTCAAGGGGAGCAGCCAGCACGAACACGGGAACCCAGGACTCCACTGGCTCATCGACATGTTTCCTGAAGACGGTGTAAGCAAGAAGGTTATCCTCGACCGGGAGCGGTTCCATTACGATGTCGAGTCCGTCACCCGCATCGTTGGGTCTGTCCGATACTCCTGTGATCACCGGGACGTTTCCCGAAGCGGTAAGCAACATGGCCAGCATGGAACAGAGGATCATGCTCTATTCTCCGTTGTGAGAACCTCGAATTCACACGGTACAACCTCGATTATGTACTCTACTGCGGGCAACAGGGAGTCAGTCATCATCCCTCCTCGTTCCCGTATACCGGTCACCGATCAGAACTCGGCTCATGACCTCGATGTCATGTCTCCTGTGCCAGCCCACGTGCTCGTAGAAGGAAATTGCAGGATTATCGGAGTATATGAAGAGATGGGCTTTTTCGATGCCGGCCTTTCTGAGGCTTTCCTCGACCGTCTGCATCAGCTGACGACCCGCACCCAGTCTCTGATCATCTTCTGAAACTGCCAGGTGATAGATGTACCCCCGCCTGCCGTCATTCCCGGCCATTACCGAACCGATGAGATCATCGTTCCCGGTGACCGCAACAAAACAGTGCTCCGTATTGAATTCGAGAAAGAGCCTGAAGCTCTTTTCGTTGTCTGCACCGGTCATGGTGGTTCCGGGAAAGCTCCTCCAGAGTTCGATCAGTGAATTGTAGTCGGAAGGACACATTGGTCTTACTTTCACGATCACCTCCGGTGACATCGAAGCATGTTCCGTTTTCCTTACGTGCGAGTATATTCATCCACTGAGGATGTGTAACCTTTGAAAGGATCGAGAGCGAGGTGAAAATGACAGAACAGGCTGCATCGTCGGGAAAGAAGATAAACCTGATGGATTTTGCCGCCTGCGCGGGTTGAGCAGGTAAACTCGCACCCGGCAGGCTGTCGGGTATACTGGAAAAGCTTCCTGCATTCGATTCTCCGGACCTGCTGGTCGGCATGGAGACAATGGACGACGCAGGCATATTCCGGATTAACGATGAAGAGGCGCTCGTGCAGACCGTGGACTTCTTCACCCCGGTAGTCGCCGATCCATGCACTTTCGGCAGGATAGTCGCGGCCAACAGCCTCTCGGATGTATGGGCCATGGGCGGCAGGCCGCTCACCGCGATGAACATCCTCTGTTTCTCCTCGGAAGCTATCCCGATCGACGCCATCGAGGAACTGCTCGTTGGAGCCAGCGAGAAACTCGTGGAGTCCAGCGTCGTTCTCGTCGGCGGCCACACAATGGAACAGGACGAGTTCGTTTACGGGATGAGCATCACCGGAATGATCCACCCCGACAAAGCTCTCAAGAACTCCATGGCCCGCACAGGTGATCTGCTCATACTCACGAAACCGATAGGGTCGGGTACCCTTGCTACCGCAAACAAGGCCGGGAGGATCTCAGAGGATGTTTTTTCTCCGGTCATCACCTCCATGGAGAGACTGAACATGTATGCGGCAGAGGTGTTTTCCAGGTTCGACACGAGCGCGCTGACCGACATCACCGGTTTCGGGCTGTTCGGCCATGCCCTGGCTATGGCCAGAACTGCCGGAGTGAGGCTCTCATTCAACGTGGACAGGATTCCCTTCTTCGATGACGTTGTCGATTTCACTTTCGGCTACGTACCGAAGGGGTCGCAGATGAACCGTGAATATGCCGAACCTTTCACCGCAGTCGATGCGGGTCTGGATGAGCGGCAGATCACTATCCTCTTCGATGCCGAGACATCCGGCGGGTTGCTGGGTGCTGTCAGGGCAGACCAGTCGGAAGCCGTGCTCGCTGCCATTCACTCGGCTGGTGACACCGATGCTTCCATTGTCGGGGAGGTTACCGAATTACTTCCAGGGTCCGAACGTGAAGACGGGCTCGGTACCTATCTTTCTGCGCACTCATAAATATTGAGATGCCTTAGAGCACATTTCCTGATCGAATATGCGGATGCACGCTCGGGTCCGGCAGAAGCGAGCCTGCGGTACAGATCTCTGTCGGTCAGCACTCTTTCGAGAGCATGGGACATACCGGATATGGAATAGGGATCGACCAGAATGCCCGCCCTGGTTCCGACGACATCCCTCAGACCGGGAACGTCCCCCGCCACAACGGGCAGACCTGCAGCCATCGCCTCCACTGCCGCGATACCGAAACCTTCCCACAACGAGGGAATGAAGAGCACATCTGCTTCTCGAAGAACATGTGGAATATCCTCCGAACTCCCGGGCAGAAGCACTCTGTTCACCAGCCCCGATTCTTCGACCAGCTTCTCCAGTTTGCCGCGATGAGGCCCATCCCCGACGATTCTGTACACGAATTCCCTGTCCATCCTGCCGTTGAGATCGGCCACGGCATTTATCGCTCGGGTGTAATTCTTTGCTTCCGTGAGTCTGCCAATGGACAGGATAACGGGAGGAGCATGAGATGTGAGTCGTTCCGGAGATGTAAGGTATTCTTCCAGCCTTATGCCGTTGTTTATCACGACAGATCTCGACACCAGCTTCGGTCGCCATTTGACCAGTGCGTCCCGAACGGCATCACTTACGCAGATTATCCTGTTGTAATGTCTGTACGTGAAAGAATCTATCAACCTCCCTCTGAGAGTTCCCCGCCTCCTGTTGTACGTGCTGTGCTCGGAAGCTACCAGCATCCCTTTCCAGCCTGCCCTCCTCAGTGCGACAGGCGTTCTGTAGAGGGCCGGGAAGAGATGGACATGGACAACAGAAGCACCTCGCAGCAAAGGATGCTTCAGGAGACCGGTAAGCAGAGCGGATACGGACGGATGATGTACCGATGGGGAACCGGCACACCACAGCCCGTCAAGATTCTCGGTTGGTGATGGTCCGACGATCGCAACAAGGTGTGAGTCATGACCGAGTTTCCTGTACTCGGTATGGAGATCCGCTGCAAGCCGTTCGGCTCCACCCGGCACAATACTGTTGATGACCTGCACTATTCTCAAAGCGTTCCCCATCGAATGTTGACTTCACAATTCGTTTCGATGAATCTATATCCTCTGGAAATTCATGGAAAGCAGCCCGTTTCATGGGAGGAGCGCATTTGAACGAGACTGATCTCCTGAGGGAAGAACTCGAGCACTACCGTACCGAGAAGGAAAACGTACGCAGGATTGTTGGCCAGATAGGAGGAAAGGCCTCGACAAGAGCTGACAAGCCTATCAATATCGTGTTCATTCTCCTGGTGTTCTCACTTTTTGCTTTCGACCTGATCAGGCACTTCGCGGGGATCGAGATGTCTTTCGTTCCCGAGAGGATATTCCTGGAGCTGGCCGTGCTCCTCGTCTCCCTGAAGATCATCTGGATGATACACAAGCAGACCAAGGTGGAGCACTTCCAGTTCTGGATTCTCAACTCGATAGAGTTCCAGATGAACTCCATGGCCAGACGCATACGTGAGATAGAAGCCCTTCTGCAGAGAATCGAGCAGGGCAAAGAATAAAGAAATGGTGCCGAGGGGCGGAATTGAACCGTCGACACACGGATTTTCAGTCCGTTGCTCTACCAACTGAGCTACCTCGGCACCGGAGCGGGCAATTTACGACAAACCCCCTGACCGGTCAACCTCCATACGGGCTATTCAGCCATCGGAACGAGCATACAGGTCATTGAGAGATAAGCGTCACACAGGATTACATCTATGGTATTGATACCCTGAAAGATACGTTGCCTTCTTGACGAATGGTCTATCTGCGTTTATCATCTATGTGCAATATGCACATAGTTGAGGAAGGAGTTTCCATGGTCGGAGGCAGGTTCCGTGGAGAGGGACGAGGCAGGTGCCATCGAAGAATCAACAGGTTTCTCGAACCGTGTCTCCTTTTGCTTCTCCACAGCAGTGAGTCGCACGGCTATGAACTTCAGGAGGAAATCGCAGGTTTCGGATTCAGAAACAGCCCGGCCGATTCAAGCACCATATACAGGATACTTCGTACTCTGGAGTATCAGGGATACGTGGAATCACGATGGGATGAAGGTGTTTCAGGTCCTGCAAGACGGCAGTACCGACTCACAACCGAGGGTGATGGATACCTTGCCCTGTGGGTGGATGAGCTGAAGGAAACGGACAGGATTCTTCACATTTTCTTTTCCGAGTACAGCAAACACATGAAGGAACATGAACTGCTACAAAAATGAAAGGAGGGCATCATGCCCGGATTTGACAGAACGGGTCCGGATGGCGCTGGACCGATGACGGGAGGAATGCGTGGTCCCTGTTCAGGAGACAGCGTTCCAGTCACAGATTCCGTCGGACCAGGAAGGCTTCTCAGAGGCCGCGGGGGAAGGGGCCGAGGCAACAGACACTGGTTCAGGGCTACGGGGCTCCCACGTTATGCGAGAATGAACCAGGATGCTTTTGAGCAGGGAACTCCGGGAATCAGCGGCATCGATGAAATCGGCTTTCTGAAAAAGGAAACGGATATCATCAGGAAGAGCCTGGATTCACTGGGCAAACGTATCGAAGAATTACTGAAGGACTAGAGGGACGGAGAGGAACAACCTATGAAAATTGCCATATCGGCGGCTGGAGGTGACCCGGGATCTGCAGTCAGCGATGTCTTCGGCAGATGTCCATGGTTCATCTACGTTAATTCCGACGGTTCTGAACGCACGTCTGAACAGAATACTGCAGCGTCTCTTGACAGTGGAGCCGGCATCAAGGCTGCTTCCATCGTGGTCAACAGCGGTGCCGAAGCAGTGATAGCGGGAAATCTGGGACCAAAGGCGTTGGAGGTTCTAAGCGCAGCGGGCGTAACGGCATATATCGTAAGGGAAAGTACAGTGGAGGATGCGCTGAAATCGTTTTCCAACGGTGAGCTCGATCCGATCGACTCTCCAACGGCTGCCGCCCACAGCGGAATGAAGTCTTTTCCATCCACGGAGAAACCGGACAGAGGAAGAGAGCTGGAGGAGCTCAGGGAGACACTCAGGGATCTGAGACAGCAGCTTGCCGATGTAATCGATCGTATCACCATGCTTGAAAGGAAATAGCTCTATGCGGATAGCAGTCTCATCCGACAACGATTCAGGTCTCGAGAGTTCGGTGAGTGCCCACTTCGGAAGGTGTCCTTTCTTCACGGTCATCGAAGTCGAGGATGGCAAGGTCATCTCGATTGAGAGTGTGTCCAATCCCCACTTCACCAGTCACACACCCGGGCAGGTCCCGGCTTTCGTCGACAGCCTGATGGCCAACGTAATAATTTCGGGAGGAATGGGCAGAAGAGCGGTAAGTCTCTTTCAGCAGTTCGGAATAGAGAGCGTCACGGGCGCAACTGGGTCGGTAGACAGGTCAGTGAAGCTCTTCCTAGGTGGAAGCCTTTCCGGCACGGCTCCATGCCATACGAGCGTTGCACATGGGTGCGGTGATGGAGAAACCTACGAGAAAGATGATGTCGAAAGACTGAGGGAAGAGGCTGAAGGTCTGCTCAATCTGGTGGAAAGAACCTCAAAGAGGCTACCTACGGGAGAGGAGAGCTGACATGGGTAGAAGAGCAGGCGGCTCCGGACCTGGAGCTGGAGGAATGGGCGGCCCTTACAGGGCTGGACCAGGAGGACACTGTGTCTGTCCGAGCTGCGGACACAAGGAACCTCACGTTGCCGGTAACCCCTGTAACAGAAAGCCATGCCCGAGCTGCGGGACGTTGATGGTCAGGGAGTAAACCGGGGTCATGCTGAAGATTGCCGTGGCAAGCGGCAAGGGTGGAACCGGTAAGACGACGGTTTCGACCAGCCTTGCTCTGGCCTTGTCGCAAAGTTCTGATGGACCGGACGTTCAGTTCCTCGACTGCGATGTCGAGGAACCGAATGCAGCGATTTTCCTGAATCCGGATATCCATAAAACGGAAGAGGCAGGCGTTCCGGTTCCCGAAATAGACCTGGACAAGTGTACGTACTGCGGTCGTTGTGCGGAAGTCTGCGTCTGGAACGCCATCGCAGTCGCTGGAGAGCACGTTCTCACTTTTCCGGAGATGTGTCACGGTTGCGGCAGCTGCGGTCTCGTCTGTCCCGAGAGCGCCATCACCGAGGTCCTCAACGTCACTGGAAGAGTTGAATCCGGCAGGGCGAAAGACATCTCTTTTGCGCACGGCTTGCTGAACGTGGGACAGGCAATGCCGGTTCCCATA
The DNA here is from genome assembly GCA_965371785.1 of uncultured bacterium. Classification (GTDB taxonomy): domain Bacteria; phylum Fermentibacterota; class Fermentibacteria; order Fermentibacterales; family JCC-6; genus CBDUZS01. The sequence continues at coordinate 36,751 of CBDUZS010000011.1, read as the reverse complement.
ATCTCAAAGCTGAAGACACTCATCGACGGTGAAGGTAAGAAAGGAAAAGTGGTCATCCTGGACTCTCCTCCAGGGACGGCTTGCGCCATGGTTGCGGCCGTTTCCGAATCGGACTTCGTTCTCATGGTCACGGAACCGACTCCTTTCGGCCTCCACGATCTCGAAATGGCTGTGAACGTAGTGCGGGGTGAGCTTGATATTCCCGTCGGGGTGGTCATCAATCGTGACGGCACCGGCTTCGACGGTGTGGAGAGCTACTGCGAAGAGGAGAATATCCCCGTGTTGATGAGGATTCCGCTTTCCCGGCAAATCGCGGAAGCCCTCTCGGACGGCATACCTCTGGTCGAGGCATTCCCGGAGTACATGATCCGATTCACAGCACTCTTCGACGAGATCCTGCAAAGGGTTCGGGTATGAAACAGGTCGTTATCCTCAGCGGCAAGGGCGGAACGGGAAAAACTTCTCTGACGGCAGCCCTGGCTCATCTGGCATCGAACAGACACTCCACTGTTCTCGTAGACGCGGACGTCGATGCGGCAAACCTGGATCTTCTGCTGAAACCGCTCAGAGAGGCGGATAATATCTTCATGGGCGGTCAGGTTGCACTCATCGATCCATTGAGCTGCACCGGCTGCGGGCGCTGTGAAGAAGTCTGCCGGTTCGGTGCAGTCGAGGTCAGGACTCCTCCTGTCCGCTGGATAGACCCGGTGATCTGTGAGGGCTGTGCTTCCTGCTTCCATCAGTGCCCGGCCACGGCAATCGAGATGCAGAAAAGACAGGCTGGAAACTGGTTCAGATCGTCAACAAGGTTCGGCATGCTGTTCCATGCACATCTGAACGCGGGCCAGGAGAACTCGGGCAAACTGGTTACAACCGTTAAAAAAGCCGCCCTCGATTTCGCGAGAGAACAGCACTCCGATCTGGTCCTTGTCGATGGTCCTCCCGGTATAGGCTGTCCCGTGATCTCGGCCTCGGTGGGAGCAGACCTTGCGCTGCTGGTCGTAGAACCTACAATCTCGGGAATACATGACCTCGAACGGATACTCGGGACGGTAAGACACTTCGGAATCACTCCTTCAGTATGTGTGAACAAGGCCGATATAAACCTGAGACATACAAGATCCGTGAAGAGCTTCTGCGATGCCGAGGGCATAGGGTTTCTGGGGGAAATACCATTCGATACTGCGGTCACGGAGGCCATGACCCATGGATTCACTGTAACGGAGTACTCTCCCGAATCGGCTGTTTCGCTTTCACTCCGGGATACGTTCCTCAGGCTGGAGGAGCTTCTGTCCGTACCGCAGCCGAATTAAACGCTTCCAGGAGAGCTTCCATCTCTTCCACTGTCGGGTCGTTACAGAACATGAACTGGAGCCAGCCTTCTTCAGTCTTCACGGATTCGGGCAACGCGGTACAACAGATATACTGATCGATCAGTAAGGGAGCATCTACCTTGTGAACTCTGACCTCGATCAGGATGGAGTCTCCAACGATGGTAACCTCCCCCACCGGGATCGATTCACATGTAATGATTCCCTGCCCGGCTACTTCCATTCCCGGAATCTCGAGTATGCGGGAGATGATGCCGCCAGCCTGTCCGCTCATGCGCCTCCATTACAGCCGTGCCCCCGGCAAAACCGGGGGCATTGTCTTTTGAAATGGTGACAGGGTTACTTGAGTACACCCAGCCAATCACCCAGGAGGAACTGGATACGGCCGATCAGAAGGCTGACCCTCCCCATGACGGTGAAGCCGAAAGTCGCTCCGAAACCAACCATGATCACCCATATTCCGATTCGCGAGCCTGTTCCGAAGAACCACCCCTTGTGCGGTTTCGAGAAGAAGAAGTAGATGAGCGCCGCAAGGGTTCCGAGTATCAGGACGATGTTCCCGATGACGAGATCTATGGACATCCCGGACGAGTACACGGGAAGCATCGTTGCTTCCAGCTGCCTGAGAACCAGTGCCTTCATCGAAAGCGGGAAACCAACGCCCATCGCAGTTCCCATCACGAAGGCAATCGGGTAGCGTGAGAGCCAGGCGATCTTCGGGAAGAACCTCGTAATGTAGAGTATGCCCAGAAGCCCCGGAATGATGAGCAGCCAGTTCTCCCCGGCTGCAAGAGGTTCAATGAGTCTGGGCAGGAGAACACGGGTGTAGGCGATAACTATCGAGTAACCCATCGAGATACCCACGACGAGATGTTCGGCAAGCCGATACAGCGGGTTCTCCTTGTAGAGGAAGGAGTAGATGGCCAGTGTGAAGATGGCAGCAACCCAGAGACCTATTATCTCATACATGTACTACCTCCTCCCCTTCAGCTTCTGAGATTTCTTGTGGAAACCCCCTGCGAAGAAGGCAATGTTGCCGAGCACAACCAGCATTATTATCAGGATGTGCGCAGCCGACTGGACATCCATTCCCTGGAAAGCCTTGTCAGGGGTTGGATAGACGTCGTTTTCTGCCATCATAACCTCGTACTCTGCTGCACCGCGAAGCCCGCCCATCTGACCTACGATCTGACCGGACTGGATGTATATGAAATAATCCGAGGCCATGACTGCGGTCACACCGAACGCTATCGGAAGACCGACCTTCTCCCTGCCGTAGGTTATCCAGGCAACACACCATGAAGATCCTGCGTTCGTGAAGGCCAGGTCGATCTCGCGGAGACTCTTGTGCTCTCGCAGCATCGGCATCTCCCCCAGTGGATTGCCGAAGAGATCTTCAGGGTACTGGGTTTCGATGGAATTGCCCATTCCGAGGATCACCAGGTGGAAGAGCGGAAGGTAACCCAGCAGGACGTAGTCTCTTCCCTCGAATACCCATCCAAGCGCATTCTCCGGAAGAACATTTCCTGCGGCCTCCCAGGCTTCTACAAGCTCTGCCTTGGATACGATTTCCAGGTCCCGGAGCTCCATCCACTCCGACCATTTGACCGTCTGATAGAAGTAGTCCTGTGCAGAATCGGTCACGTAAGCGAATCCCTGCTCGATCATGCCCTGTCCCAGGATGTTCGTGGAGGTCATGAAAACGGGAACATTCCTGGCAAACGCGTGACGCAGTTCTGCTACCGCCATAGGCATGTTCTCGGCAGCGGTGCCGGGGTCGAAGTCGAAACCGATGAAAATCGCATCATCCGGCCCCAGAGAATCGATGTAGAAGTAGATGCTCTCAACTTCCTGCGTGGGAAACACCGGCATACCGATCCGTAGAAGGAACGGTACGATGCAAACTATACCTATGAGCAGGAATATCCAGCGCCTGTCGAGACCAAGCATTTTTTCCCAGATGTTCACAGCGCCACCCCCCTACTCACCGGCTCCGCCGAGCCAGTTCCGCTCGACGCCAAAAATAATCTTCAGACTGGTGGCCAGGACTCCGAATCCGACACCCAGCGCTATCGCTCTCTTGGCAGCGAGATTCGGATACCTGAGGATCCACTGACCGATCTTCGGGAACCAGCTTCCGAGCATCTCACCAACGGGCACCTGGCCCAGCATAACGATAATTGCAGCAAGCAGGAGAACGGTGGCCAGAGCCGATTTAGCTCTGAAAGCCCTGAAGGCGGCACTTGCTATGTAGAACGCCAGCAGACTGAACATCGTCGCCTGTATCGGAACCTGGATGTTCATGAAGAGGAAGTGGAAGATTCCTGGTCCTTCCCGGCCACCTGCCAGTGATACCGGCAGGATCAGCCCGAAAAGAGGCATCAGAAAGAGGGGGATCAGTATGGCATAGCTGTACTGCCAGTTCTTCGCCTTCCTCCTTATCTTGTGAGTGTGTACCCTGATGAGGCTTCCGAGACCCAGGATCAGTGCGAACACACCGACGATTGGTCCCCAATCGGTGTAGTGCTCGAAAATCGTCTGGGAAATACCGTGTGGAATGAAATACTGAACCATCATCAGTATTCCGCCCACCATGACGATTGCCAGCGGAACGTTTCTCTTCACCGCTTTCTCCTTTCCGGTGGGCTAGTCGACTATGGGCGTCGAAACGAGGTTTCGAAGCCAGTCGAGGGTGTGCGTGCCTGCGATGATATCCATTATCCCCATCAGGAGCCCGAGTGTAATGAAGGCCATCACTATCGCCTTGAGTCCATCCTGCCCCTTGACGGCGCCCAGCTGCTTTGGCTCCTTGCCGAGGTAGGCGCTTGCAGCATAGAGTTCCTCGCCGATCAGGGTGTAGTCGCAGGTAGTGATGAAGAATGGGAGCTGAACGGTGGCATCGGTACCGGCGATCTGTATGGCACCGGACAATGAACCCGTCTCGGCAAGGATGAGAGACTCGGCCCAGAACATGCCCAGGTAGAAGTTAGTTGCCGGCTTCTCCCGCATCATTATTCCGTTTACACCCGCCACGAATGCGAACTGGCTGTCGGTAAGGAAGAAGACCGAATCGGGATCGTAGGAATCGGGACGTCCGGCTTCAAGGTACGCCTGTTTCACGGTTTCATCGGCAACGGTGTAGACTATCGGGTCCCTGTTGGGAACCAGTAGAGGTGTCTGATACTCCGCGACCTTCTTTGCGACCCTGCCGAGAATGGTCAGGCTGGCAATTGTCGCTACATCGCCTATCGATGAAAGGCCAGGAACGTAGAGAATGGGTTTGCCCATCTCGGTTGCTCGGCCGATTGCTTCATCGATCGCCTCTATACCCGCAATCGGTCTGAGGTACATTTCGGCACCGGATTGTGCTTTCCGGAAGAAGTAGAAAATCATCACCATAAAAAACGTGCAGGCGAGCAGTACCCTGACTTTGCCAAGGTGAAACCATTCACCGACCGGTACAACGTCCGGTGAGAAGACCTCTCCCGTAACCTCGGTTCCGTCTACGAATACGGCTCCTATCATGTACTCGTACTCGGTGCCCGGCTCGATCAGGAAATCAGGATCGAGACCGTCCACGAAGTCAGTGGGGTCATCGACCTCTATGACCTTGACCACGGTCCAGGCCTGTTCAAGGGTGCCTGCCTCTCTGCGGAAGATCTGGTGGTACAGAACCTGGTCGACCGGAGAGGCCGGTTCAAAAGAAACATCCAGCATGTCTCCCGCATCGTTTGGATGATCCGTGACCTGGATCCCGCCGGGTGGTCCGTACACCGGCAGGCGAACCTCCGTGATCTCCTCTTCATCAGGTGTCAAATTATCGACACCCACCTGTGCCATCGTCGGTACAGAGAAGATCAGGAGGACCAGTGCGGCGGGAAGGTACACCCGGTTGTTCCGCATGTCTCCACCTTTCATTTCTTTTCCGGTTCTCGTACGTATATCAGCTGAAAAAATCCACGATAATGCTTGCTACTTCTCCCCCGACCCTCTTCTTGGCGCCGAGGCTTCCCGCGCCGATGTGAGGAGTGGAAACTACCCTTTCGTGGAATACTAGAGCGTTGTCTCCCGGAGGTTCCTGTTCGTAGACGTCAACACCGGTGGCAAAGACCTTTCCGGATTCCACTGCCTCGAGCAGAGCGGCCTCGTTGACGGTGCCTCCACGAGCACAGTTAACGATTATGACTCCGTCCTTCATGATCTCGAACTGCGGCGTATCGAGCAGGTAATGGGTCTTCTCGTTGTGCGGAATGTGCAGCGAGATGAAATCGGAGCTGCTGCACAGCGTCTCGAGATCGACCTTTCTGGCAATGATGTCAGAGGATTCATCGACGAACGGGTCGAAGAAGATCACATCCATGTCGAAAGCCAAAGCCCTCTTTGCGACTTCTTTTGCGATTCTGCCGAAACCGATGAGCCCGAGAGTGGAGTTCCATAGCTCACGACCCTTGCTGTACGCCTTCTTGTTCCATTCACCGGCCTTCATCGTACTATTCGCTACTGGAATGTAGCGACAGCATGCGAGCATATGACCGATCGCAAGCTCTGCAACGGCTACCGAACTGGCGGATGGTGTGTTCCTGACCTCCACGCCGTATTCCTTCGCGGCATCGAGATCGATGTTATCCAGGCCTACACCACCCCTTACTATGAGCCTGAGATTACCGGCGGAAGCCTTCTCGATCACAGGTCGGATAGCCTTGGTGGCACCTCTTACGACCATGCAGTCGAATTCGGGGGCGACTTCGAGCAGTTCTTCCGGAGTCATCCCGGTTTTCTCGACAACTTCATGACCAGCGTTGCGAATCGCAGCCAGTGCGTCTTCGGCAACGGGATCGCATATCAGAACCTTTGCCATTTCTTTCCTCCGTAAGAGTTGCGCTATCTCCGTTACAGGGTGCGAAAAACTGGTGCAAGCAAGCTAGCTCCGAAAGCCTTCCTCGTCAATGAGATACTTGGCAGGGGAGCAGGCTTGTCTGTTTGCGTATCTGGTTGCCAGGTAAAGTATTAAACGGATCAAATCCTTACGCGTCCGTCGTGCTTCCCTTCAACAAGCGCCTTCGCCTTCGAGGCGATAACCTCTGCGGTCAATCCGAGGCTCTCCCTGATCTGATCGGGAGTGCCGCTGGTCCCGAAGCTGTCCCGTACCGCGACGAAATCCATCCGTACCGGATTATTGACAGCGAGGAACTCGGATATTGCGCCGCAGAGGCCACCAGCCGCCTGGTGATCTTCTGCAACCAGAACGGCTCCGGTTCTGCGCGATTGCTCCAGTACGAGTTCCCCATCGAGAGGCTTGAGAGAGACCATGTTGAGCACGCCTGCCCGGATTCCCCCCGATAAGAGTTTCTCGGAGGCTTTCATTGCTTCACTCACCATGACTCCGCAAGCGATAATCGTGATGTCGTCACCTTCTGCCAGGAGGTCTCCCTTACCAAAATGAACCTCTGTATCATCGGGATACAGCACGGGAACAGCGTTTCTCCCGAATCTTATGTAGACGGGTCCGGGTTCGTCGACGGCAGCCAGAACTGCCGCTTTAGTCTGTGAGACGTCTGCAGGAACCAGGATTTTCATATTGGGCAGAACTCTCATTATCGCGAGATCTTCGAATGCCTGGTGGGTCGCGCCATCTGGTCCCACGCTGACACCGCCATGGGCTCCGCCGATTTTTACGTCGAGGTTCATGTAGCAGATACTGGTCCTTATCTGGTCCCATGCTCTTCCCGATGCGAACACCCCGTACGTTGCCGGAAAGGGTATGAACCCGGCCAGCGCGAATCCTGCGGCTTCAGCCATCATATCCTGCTCACTCACACCGAGATTGAAAAACCGATCAGGATACCGCTCTGCGAAGCTGTGGCTGCCGATGGATCGGGAAACATCGGCTTCGAGTACGATCACACGATCGTTTCTGCCGGCGACCTCGAGAAGTCCTTCAACGTAGCCTTCACGAGTTGGTCTGTTCCTCATTCGGTGTCCCTGAGATCTCTTACAGCCCTGGAATACTCGCTGTCATCGGGGCATCTGCCATGCCACAGATGTGTGTTCTCCATCTCGGAGACGCCTTTTCCCTTGACGGTCTTCGCAACGATCACGGAAGGCAGAACCGTTTCGGAACAATGTTCAAACGCTTTGCGAAGGGATACGAAGCTGTGACCGTCACAGACAACGACATCCCATCCGAATGCCAGCCACTTGTCCAGAAGAGGTTCGAGACCCATCACTTCTACGGTGCTTCCATCGAGCTGAAAACAATTTCTATCCACGATAGCAGTGAGTCTCTCCAGGCCGTAGTGCGACGCGGTCATCGCCGCTTCCCAGATGCTGCCCTCCTGTAACTCCCCATCCCCCAGCAGGCAGTAGACTCTGCTTTTCATGCCGTCGAGACGCAGACCGTTCGCCAGTCCCGCAGCAATGGACAACCCATGCCCCAGGCTGCCGGTCGACGCATCGAGACAGAGCAGTTTCGTCATGTCGGGGTGACCCTGCAGCATTGATCCGTACCGCCTCAGGGTACAGAGTTCCTCTCTGCCGAAAAAGCCCCTTCGCGCGAGAACCGAATACAGGGCAGGACATGCATGTCCCTTGGAGAGTATGAATCTGTCCCTTTCCGGCCAGCCTGGTTCGTGAGGCAGAAGATTCAGGACTTCGTTGTAAAGCTCTACGAGAATCTCCACCGCGGAAAAGGAGCCGCCGAGATGACCGCTGCCTGCTGTGTGTACCATTTCCAGTACGTCTCTGCGGACCTGTCTCGCGAGAGTCTTCAGATCCAGAAGATCCATTTTTACTTCTTCTCGAATGCGGCCCAGTCAGCCAGGAATTGCTCGAGTCCCCTGTCACTCAGGGGGTGAGATACAAGCCTTTTGACAACAGCATACGGTACGGTTGCGATATCCGCTCCTGCAAGTGCAGCCTGGAGTACGTGCATGGGATGTCTGATGCTGGCAGCGATGATCTTCGTTTGAAAACCATGTAAATCGAAGATCCGTGCCAGCTGCTCGACGACTTCCATCCCTTCCGTTCCGGTGTCATCCAGCCTTCCGACGAAGGGGCTGACGAATGATGCACCGGCAAGTGCCGCAAGGTAACCCTGCGCGGCGGAAAAAATAAGTGTGACGTTGCAGCGGATTCCCTCCTCCTGGAGAGTGGACACTGCTGCGAGCCCCTCGGCACAGATTGGTATCTTGATAACAACGTTATCGTGCCACAGAGCCTGTTCACGTGCCTCGCGGATCATGCCTTCCCTGTCGGTACTGACGACTTCTGCGCTAACCGGGCCGTCAACTAAGCTGCATATTTCTTCGATGACGGTGTTGAAATCCCTTCCTTCCCTGGCTATCAGTGTGGGATTGGTCGTCACTCCTGCGAGTACGCCCCATGATGCGATTTCGCGTATCTGTTCGACATCTGCGGTATCGAGAAACAGCTCCATCAGTTCCTCTCCCTCTCGATCAGGATTGTAGATCCTCCAGGGACCCTTTCCGTTTGACAACTACTATCGGGACGTATCCAGTCAGGAGAATCTTGGGCTCATCGAGCCCGAAATCAACCGTCAGTTCCCATTCCTCACCTCGACGGACTGCACGGGTCAGAAGACCGAGACCGTACCTGGGATGGTTCACCAGATTGCCCTTCCCATAACGTAAATCCGATGATGCGGGAGCCGGAACAGATCGCTCAGCGGCAACCTGCTCTCTCCGTGCACCACGTTCGGTGGGAGTTCTTTCCATCTGAGCGATCTCAGAAATGAACCTCGACGGTCCAGACATCCGCACGCCTGGTCTTATCCTGCTGGACGCGAGCGTCAGGTACAGCCGCTTCATTGCTCTGGTCATGCCTACGTACAGCAGCCTTCTCTCCTCCTCGATATCCGCCGGTCCATTATCTCCCGGCCTTACGAACGGCAGCATACCTTCCTCGAGACCTGCGACGAAAACACATTCGAACTCGAGCCCTTTTGCACAGTGAAGGGTCATCAGAGCTATCCTGCCCTCTTCCCCACGCATCTCATCGACCGATGAGAGCAGGCTGACCTCGGTGAGAAAACCCGGCAGCCCTCCCCCGGAATCCCGGGAGTCGTAATCGGCAACGCTGTTTCTGAACTCTCCCAGGTTTTCCAGCCTTGTCTGGTCGGAAATTTCTGCCGTCCTGTATCGCTCGAGTATCCCCGTTTCCTTCAGGATGCGATCTACGATCAGAGATGCCGTATCCCCCTGCTCGACAGCTTTCCTTGCCCAGTCGAGACATTTACCCAGAGCCGTCAGAGAGGCTGCTCCTCGCGGAGAGAGACCAGCAGCTTTCTTTGCATGCAGCAGCCCATCGATCGTCGAAAGTCCTGATTCGTCGAGATAGGCAAAGAATCTTTCCTGCCCCTTCTGACCAATACCTCTTGAAGGACTGTTGATCACGCGGCGGAGAGAGATCGAATCTCTAGGGTTGACTACCAGCCTGAGATAGGACACTACGTCCTTGATCTCAGCCCTCTCGTAGAAACGCACACTACCGATCACCTCGTAATGCAGCCCATATCTCCTTGCAGCGGTTTCGAATTCCCGGGATTGCGCATTGGTCCTGTAAAGGATTGCTATGGAACCGAGGTGTACCCCTTCTTTGGAGATCAGATGTTCAACCTGCTCCATCACCCACTGCGCTTCGTCCCCGGGAGAATAGAGCTGCTGAATCTTCACCGGTGCGCCATCGGGACTCTCCGTCCAGAGTCTCTTACCGAGTCTCCTCCTGTTGTGCCCGACAAGCGCAGACGCTGCCGTAAGAATGTTACCCGACGAACGATAGTTCCTCTCGAGTCTTATCACTCGTGCTCCGGGGAAGTCCTTCTCGAATTCCAGAATGTTCTCGACTCTGGCACCCCTCCAGGCGTAAATGGACTGGTCGTCATCGCCTACTACAGTAACCACGGTTCCGGATCCTGTCAGGGTCCGAAGGAGTTCTCGCTGAACCAGATTGGTATCCTGATACTCATCTACAAGAATGTACGAGAAGAGGTTCGAGTAATGATCAAATATGTCAGTATTTTGACGTATTGCGGAGAGAGCCTGTGTCAATAAATCGTCAAAATCGAATGCGCCAGCCTTCCGCAGCTCATTCTGGTACGTTGAATACACTGCTGCCATGTCCCTTTCCCAGGTCGAGGTCGCGCTGTCTGCAGCGGAAGAGAAGTCAACCAGTGAGTTCTTCTGTCTCGAAATGTATCCTATTGCTGTACCAGGTGTTATCTTTGTATCAAAGCTGACTTTCTTCAGAAGCCGCCGCAGAAGAGTCTTTTGATCATCACCATCGAAAATGGAGAAGTTTTCGGGAAAACCGATCGTATGCGCTTCCCTCCTGAGGATCCAGGCGCAGATCGAATGAAATGTTCCCATCCTCAATACGCCGGACTTCCCCTTCACCAGAACATGTACACGCTCTTTCATTTCTCCGGCAGCCTTGTTGGTAAAGGTCATGGAAAGAATTCGGTGGGGTTCGGTTTCACCGGTCCCGATCAGTTTCGCGATTCGGTGAACCAGCACTCTCGTCTTCCCGCTTCCGGCGCCTGCCAGAACGAGGAGGTGTCCTTTGCCGTATTCGACGGCTTCGAGCTGTGCCGGGTTGAGCTCCGTATTCATTCACACCGTTCTGGCAAGAGTCTTGCTTCTATATGAAGCGTTGGATATTTCAACACATGAAGGAGAAATTGAATGTGCAAACCTGGATTGAAAAACTGGATGCTTCTGGGCTTCAGCAGCCTCCTCCTTCCGGTTCTTATTCTTCTCGCGTGGCCGGTATGACCCCCTCCCTTACCAGCCATCGAAGGGGAAGTACATACAGGTACTTCTAATCCAGGTAGTAAAGCAGGTGACTGGCCGACCCCTCCAGTCACCTGCATCCTCTTTCTGCCGGGAGCTATTCCCCGCTCCATGAATTCATGATCTCGACACTGCGGCTGCAGCCCAGTCTGGTTGCTCCCGCATCCAGCATTGCAATGACATCAGAGGGTGTTCGTATTCCACCGGATGCCTTTACTCCGAGTCTGTCACCTACAGCATCGACCATCAGGCGCACATCGTGAACGGTTGCACCGAAAGAACTGAAGCCAGTGGATGTCTTCACCCACCTCGCGCCGGCATTTTCCGCTATCAGACACGCCTTCCGTTTCTCAGAATCGGTGAGCAGGCATGTCTCCAGTATTACCTTTACGTCCGCGCCGGAAGCTGCATTCACGACATCCCTTATCTGAGCCTCTACCGTTGCCGGGTCTCCTGCTTTCAGGTGGCCGACGGACATGACCATGTCGATTTCGTGAGCACCATCGTGTAGTGCTCTCGAGGCTTCAATGGCTTTCGTAGTGGTAGCTCCCAGTGGAAAACCGACAACCGAGCAGACCAGGGGTGACCGTCCTTCGAGAAATTCTGCTGCAAGGGAGACCCAGGCAGGATTAACGCAGACCGAAGCGAACCCCCACATCGATGCTTCCCGGCACAGACGGTTGATCTCCGAAGGACCGGCTTTCGGTGTCAGCAGGGTGTGATCGATCAGAGCAGCCAGCCGGCTCCTGTCAAGTATCAGAGAATTCATTAGAAACCTTCGCGCAGGAAAACCAGCTCTATCCCGCCTTCACTTATGCTGATCGAGGGATTGGAGTAAACCAGCCTGCCGTTTACGTAGACATCTATCGGCTGGTCACCCGAGGGAAGAGGCATTCTCGCCATATATATCTGAGCGGGAAGGGTGAGCCATGCACGGAGATCCGCACGTTCGACAGCAGCACCCATCAGACTCAGGAGAAAGCCTATACCCTCGGCAAGATCTTCGTTATCGGTAGCCTCCCGGACAATGCTCTCCCCTGCCTCGGAAATGCCTGCTTTGACGAGCAGCCGGGCAATAGCCGCAGCAACATCCCGCGCGGCATGGTCCTCCAGGTTCTTTCTGGCAATTCCGTTCAGGTCTTCGACAAGGAATACCTGTTCGCGAAAACGACCTGAGTGGATCGATGCGGATACGCGAATCACTGGGAAATCGGGAATGGATGGGAGAGCTATGGAATAGACCTTGTTATCGGCAGCAAACGTATGGATGTGCTCCCGTCGTGCGGAGATGTTCCCCACTTCGAGGATGAGGACCACTTCCCCCGAACCATCCTCCGGGGCACGGGCTTCCCAGTCGATGTCCGGCCAAATTCCAACGTACTCATCCGAGATGCTCTGGAAACCCAGCACATTGCACAATCTCAGGATATCAGCCTTCAGAGCCTCAGGCACTTCGATGCCGTAGTCCCGGATGTAGACTGAATCGTATAAGGCCGCCCCCAACCGGTAGGAGACAAGAGCGTCATCAAGGTCGCCGCCTGCTTCGTATAGAACACCCATCAGGTATCTTATGAAGGCGTCATCGCAGTAACGGTTCTGGTGGCTGTATTCCTGATTGAACACTTTCAGCTTCTCGTTGACGCGACGTGCTTCGACGAGAGCATCCTCGATGTTTCCGTCTGCCGCGAAACTGGCGGCAAGGCAGTAGTTGATGAAGACCTTTTCGTAATCAGCTCCGCGGAATTCCCTTGCAAGGTCACTTGTCAGAAGAGCTCCGATCTCTGAGCCGATGTCGGTTCCCCGCTGAAGGTCACTGAGCCTGTCAGCTGTGATAAGGGTAGATTGTGCTCTGGCTTGATCTCCCGAAAGCCGGCAGAGATTCCCCAGCTCCATGAGGTAAAGGAGCCTGTTCTTCCCGGTACTATCGGGAAAAACATGCTCCAGCTCTCTCAGAGCCTCCGCAGGATCTCCCATTGAGAGATCGGATCGCACCGGTTTCATCACCGATGTGTAGCTTGATGCGCAACCGAGAAAGACAAGGCTCAGTACGACAACGGAGAGTGTCTTCACCACTCTATGATCTTCTTTATCTCCAGGCTGCCCATCCAGACTTTCAGAGCACTCTCGACATCGATTAACTCGAGATTCACCTGGTAGTAGACTGCCCGGGTGCTGCCCTCTTCATCGATGATCGAGTTCACGGTGCCGGTCATGACGAAGTCCGCTCCGATCTCGCGACCGAACTCTGCGGCGGTCTCAGGTGAGGCGAAGATCTGTTGATCGGTTCTCTCTCCTCTGACTTCATCACGAGCCTGTCCACCGGCGGCAATCTGAATGTAGCCCGAATTCAGCATCGCCCTCTCGATCTCGCTCATGAAGATGTCCGTATTGATGTGCTCTGTACTCTGGTTGCGTACTCCTCCGACGAGAACGGTCGGTTTGACGGCCGGCTGGCCTCTTTCGGAATTGACGGCATCGAACTGCCATAGCCAGTTACCGGCAAGGCATTGTTCGATGATGCTGTCGGCAACCATCCTCGCATCGGTATCGTTCCAGTAGCCGCTGAGATCCGTAGTGGTGTCCGGATCAGTTCGCGTAACCTCACGGCCACCGCATGCACCGATGAACGCAATCATCATCACAAAACAGATTAACTTCTTCATCCCGTTTCTTCCCTTCGTTACTGCCATTCCATCGGAAGTACAACCACACCTCTGAAGATAACATTGAAATAACCCATACTTCTTCCAGCCGCACCAAGCTGTACGGGGTCAACAGGTTTGAACAGAATCCTGTACTTTCCAGTCATGTCAATCGGTTCATCCTGATGCCTTCCCCACTGATCGCGTGCAAACTCCCACATTATCCGCTCACTGGCTGTGCTATGCCCTGTGAACATGGACTGATTCGAGATGTTTCCCAGGAGGTTTCCGAGTGATGCCATCATGACGTCCGAGTACGTACTCATAACGGTGTAGACATCAAATCCTTCCAACACACCAGCGTTTCGAGCGGCCATGAGCTGAACAGCCGTTGGCAGCTGCTTCCCCTGATCACGGAGGTAGAGGGATGCGCCCTCCCATGTTAACGAAGCTGCAGGAATCCCGAAGCAATCCGAAGGAACCGTAAGCGAAGTTCCATCTTCGCTGTTGATGAAGGGTGTAAAGCTCAGGAACTGGTAGTTCTCATCGAACTGTCCTGTAATGATCGCTGCCAGATCCTCGGGAGAACCGATTACGCCCGACATCCAGGGGAGAATCTGTCTGTACGTGATAGGGAAAGAATCGATGTAGAATGATTCCACATCGATTGTCACTCCTTCCAGCTCGACCGTACAGGCCGAGATGAAAGCCATTGAGGCAGGTGGTTTGAGAAGATGACAGTCGGAGCAGAAATCGCCAGAATTTTCTACTTCACATCGAGGGCATTCCCAGGCATACGCTGTAATGCACACGACGGCAGTCAGTACGGCTACAAGATACTTCAAGCAGTCCCGCCTTTCGCATCTGGCTCGTTACAAGCGGCTCGGCTGGCCAGCTTTCTGCCGAGATACATGAACGGTGTATCAACCGCGGCTACAACGAACTTGATGACGTAGGTTGATATCAGAATCTCAATGAAAAGTTCCTTGGGCAGAACACCCCAGAATGCTATTCCGCAGAAGACAATCGAGTCAATCAGCTGGCTTACCATCGTCGAGAGGTTGTTTCGTAGCCAGAGGTGCTTACCAGAGGTTTTCCTGCGTATGAAGTGAAACGCCCACACATCATGGAATTGACTGAGGAGGTAGGCCGCCACACTTGCGGCTGCGATACGGGGAAGGAAACCGAAGAGAGTACTCATCGAGTCCTGAATCTGGAGAGCCCATGAATCATCGACTACGCTGAACATGAGCGCGAGCTGCATCACCCCGGTCATGAGCAGCAGGGAGATGAAACCTACCAGGACGCCCTTCCTGGCTGCGGACTTTCCATAGACTTCACTGAGAAGGTCCGTTGCGAAGAAAATGGAGCCGTAGAGCACATTCCCCAGTGTAACTGTAACTCCGAACAGGGTAGTGATCTTCATCACCTGGAGATTGCACAGGATAATGAATGCAGCAATGAGGATCATCAGGCCTTCTCGACCGAGGAACCTGAACACGAGCAGGGTTACGCCAAGGTTTCCGAGCACGAAGAGTATCCAGAGAACTTCGTTGCTCAAAACTCCGCTCCAAGAGTCAGGTAGTGAACAGGTTTTTGGGAAATCCCTCTCAGGTTGGTTCGCCAGGCGGTATCCGTCTTCAACAGCAGAATACCGAGATTGATCCTGAAACCAATACCTATTCCCAGTTTCAGGTCATCAAGCCTGAAGCCGCCGCTGGTCGTTGCTCCCCGCCAGCTTGTCAGGTCATCGAATGCAGTACCCGCATCCAGAAACAGAGCTCCCCTGCCGTTGTAGATCGTCATGGGAAGCGGAGCATCAAGGGAGAGACTCCTGATGACCGGAATCCTGACCTCTACTGATGCGACTCCGTACCTTCTGCCCTGGAGCTCAGCGAAATCGTAACCTCTGAGCATGTCCGCATAGCTCGTGTAGAACCCAAGGAGGTTTTCGGTCCCCTGTACTTCACCATGGCTGATCCTGTGGGGAACGGTACCCCCCACGAAAAACCTCTGGGCATTCTCTCCAAAACTCGTTCCTCCGGCCAGCCTGAGGGCAAGAGTGACTTTTGAAGAAAGCCAGAGGTACTGCCTCAGATCAACGGTCAGAGTGGTGAAACTGACGGTCGAACCTAATCCTGGAGCGTATTCGAACCCGATGTTCATCCTGTTGCCTACCCTGGGGCCTACGGATCCCCAGAGTGCGTTGTCGTAAACGACACTTCCGGATATGGAGACGATGTCCTCATCGAGTGATACATCCGAGTTCCAGATGCCAGTCCTGCTCAGATGTCTGTAATCCACTTCCCCATCGATTCTCAGGCTCGGTGTGAACGGATATCGGACGCCCACTCCAATACCCGTATCGACATCTCTCACAATCTCTGAATGCCCGTCTTCGAAACGGAATCTGTACCTGTTCGAGTTCCTGTAGATGAACGCTCCCAGGTCGACACGTTTTCGCAGGTACATGTAGTAGACACCGGCATCAGCATCGGAGATATCACCGTTGACGTCGGCAAGGACTGCCAGTCGATTGTGCGCAAGCACATCGCTGAAGATGAACTGAGTGTAACCTGCGAGCCCCTGGTACGAATCGTATGCCGCTACAGCCGATACAACATCTATGGAGAGTTTCGGAGAGTAGGGAACAATACGGAGAAAGGGCTCCTGTTCCGGAGCGGGAGTTTCGAGTTCCGGAAGACGTGCCCTGGAGAGTGAACGTTCGAGATCGGCCGAAGATATGCGGGCGCACGTGTTCAATACGGATTCGTCCTCATTCGCATCGAGAATACCCGGAACTCTACGATCGAGCACATCGTACGCAAGAAAGACACCATAGCCTCCCCAGTCGGTGCTCGTGAAGACCAGCACCTCCGATGATTCTGCCCAGGCAGGATACTCGATAGTTCTGTAGAGGTTGGTCAGTTGTGAGAGTTCACCTTCCGCATCGAGAAAGAAGAGGTCGGGAGCGGAGTACATGCTCGAGAGAAATATGATCCCTGCACCGGTTCCGATAGGGTATCTTATCTCGCTGGCGTCGCTGAACAATTCTTCCGATTCTCCATCAAAGCCAATGGATACGATGCTGAAAGATGCTCCCCCATCGTTCTCGGTTACTCCTATAAGACCTCCGTCCCCCCAATGAAGGTCTCTGATTCCCTCCGATGACCCGGTCAGTCTTGTGAGTTCATGCTCCGAAAGCTCCCAGTTGTATACGTCCAGGTAACCCTCGGAGAGGCCGGCGAAAGCAATGAATCTTCCATCGGGGGACCATACGGGATCACGTATCAGATCCATCGAGACAGGCAGTTCCTCCCGTCCATCCTCGGTACAGATCATGAGCCCGTCGTACAGTATTCCGTGAAATGCCACAACGAGTGAATCGGCTGTGGGAGAGAAGTCGCATATCCTGTAGGCTGGTGAAAGGCCAAGATCGGGCAAGCCGCCCGTAACAACAGGCCTGGCCACGATCTCACCGGTGAGCATGGATCTGATGGTTACGGCAAGGTTGGCATGGTGCTGTTCCAGCCCTGCAATGAGTGAGCCATCAGCGGAAATCACGCACCCGAGAGAGAGAACACGGTCATTATCCTCGTACACGGGATTTCCAATGTCTTCAGGACCCTCTCGGAATGCGAGTTCTGACCAGTAGGACTCGCGGGCCCAGTCCAGGAATTTTTCGTTGAACTGAGCAATCGACATGCCCAGGGCTTCCTCAATGGTATCGTTTATTCCCTTTGATGATGCGAGACGGCTGACGAATTCCTTCAGAATCTCCTCTCCATACCGTTCAACTATGAAGTGGTAAATCGCCTGACCTTCCCTGTAACTCAGGTAATCGCTTCGACGCGAGAGCTCCTGTATTGAGACGATCTGCAGGCCTATCACCATGTCTCTGAACTCGGTTTCGGATGCTTCATCCCATCCCAGTGAGGTGTACTCCGCGAGTCCCTCCATCGTCCAGAGTGGAGTTCTGGATGATACGATGTTGTAGAGCGATCTTTGATACAGCATATCGAAAACGAATGCATGAGATATTTCATGCTGAACGACATGTCGGAATTCTGTCCAGTACCCATTGAAAGGCACTACGATGCGACCCTTGAAGAACTCCGTGAAACCGCCTATCGACTCTCCGAGTTCGCTGGTGGTGATATCGGTCTGCCTGAAATCCGCCGGTGAAGTGTACAGGACAATGGGTATCGGCTTGTCCGGGTAGTAATCGAACTGTCTTGCGAGCTCACTGAGTTCTCTGTCCGCGATTACAGCCAGGGTCTCCGCGGGAACCTCGGAACCCTCGGTATAATAAACCGTGAAGTGGGTTGATGATATTTCCCACCAGTCATCCGTACCGGTCTGGAGCTTGTTCCTTCCGAAGTACGTAGCCAGTGCAACGTTAACGATCAGAAAAATTGTTACTGCAGGGAATCTCATGTGCCCTCCCCGGGGATGCTGGCTTGCAGGTCTGAACGCCGCTCAAGTATACTGCAACACGGTTTTTTCGAACAGGAGTACGGGTGATCTGGAGTAGTTATCTTCCGCTATTGATGGCATTTGCTCTGCTGCTGCCGGCATGCAGCAGATCCGAGAGAGTACCGGTGCCCTCCCACGAGGAAAGTGAACTGCTGGAGGACATTTCCGGCCGTCTTGCCCGATACTGGTGTATGCCGCCAGGGAGTGAGCAATGGCGGCAATCTCCCTCGCAGGACGAAATCACTGAACTCATTGGTTACTGCAACGCCAATCCTGGAGCATGGACGCACTTTTACAGGTGTCTCAGTGATTCGGCAAACGCTCTTCCGCCACCGGAGTTCTAGTTGACCCGGGTCAGAACCCTGTGGATGTCCTTGAAGATGATGACCGAGAACAGCACGAGTATTACTACCAGTCCCGCATGCTGCGCAAACTGAACCCCCTTCTTCGACAGGGGTTTTCTCCTTAGACCCTCGTAGAGAAGGAACAGGAACTGACCTCCGTCGAGCATGGGTATCGGCAGCAGATTGAAACCCATTATTGCAAGCGAAATGTACGAGATGGTCTCGAGGAGCCTGGCCAGCCCGAAACCGGCCTGCTGCCCCAGTGTCTCGACCACGTAAACGGGACCACCAGACATCTCTACAAGGTCCCTGGGTCTGGCAATCAGTTTAATCAGCCCATCGTAGAATGCCGCAGCGCCTTCAACTGCGGCTACACATCCGACGACCAGTGCTCTACCCAGGGGGAGACGCATTGTAACGGACTCACCTTCCGCGACTATACCAATGCGGATCAGGTCTTCGAATTCGAGAGGATTTACCCTGGCGGTATGGAGTTCACCCCCCTCTCCCCGTGCGAACACTATTTCGAGTTCTCCGAAACCTGGATAAGCCGAAACTGCACTCTGAACGTCTGCGAATACCACAACTCTCTGTCCATCAATGCTGATCAGGCTGTCACCCTCACGAAGCCCGGCTTCGTATGCGGGCATTCCTACAGCGGCCTCACCTATCACAGGGGAAATGAAGGGAGTGTAAACCTCTGCAATCTCATCGGAGAGCTCGTACGCCAGGCTCCTTCTTCCCCCGGCCGTCCCCGCGAGAAGATCTCCAGATGACGAGAGCATGAAGTTCTCCATGGCTTCATCGAAATTGTTTACGGTTACACCATTGATGGCAAGCAGAGTATCCCCGATAGCAAGGCTCAGCTGGTTATGGGAACTGCCGATTACATTCGAATGAACTGGTATTTCCCGCCCGACCACGCCAAGCACCAGAAAGATCATGAGGGCCGCAAGAAACAGATTTGCCAGAGGACCGGCAAGAACGACCATCGAGCGTTTGTACCAGGCCACGGGTGAAACATTCTCTCCGGATGTTCCTAGATCGACCTTTACGTAACCGCCCAGCGGAATGGCGCCTATGCAGTACTCCGTATCTCCCGTCTTCCGCTTCCAGATGTGCGGAGGAAAACCGATTGAGAATCTCTCGACTTCGAGCCCGACCATCTTTGCAGCCAGAAAGTGCCCGAGTTCATGGAATATGATGATGATCCCGAGACCGAATCCGACCGCAGCAACCTTTACCAGAATGGGTAGAACAACGGTCAGCATGCGTTGCTCACCACCTCTTCTGCGGTTTCCCTGGCCCATCTGTCAGCCTCGAGCACGTCCTCAAAGCATGAAATGGACCCCCGATCGTGCTTTGCAAGCACTGCATCGATCACGGCAGCAATTGTTCCGAAATCGATTCTTCCTTCGAGAAAAGCCTTCACGGCAATCTCATCCGATGCATTGGCAACGGCAGGAAAGGTCCCTCCATCCTTCGAGGCCTGAACAACGCTGCCGAACGCCGGATACCTTCTGCTCTCGAGTGGTTTGAACGTGAGTTCCCTCCAGTCCAGAGGTGAATCATTCGATATCCTGGACAGATCACCTTCGGGCCATTTCAGGGCGTATTGGATGGGAATTCTCATGTCGGGCTGTCCCATCAGAGCCTTCCACGACCCATCCTCCAGCAGGACAAAGGAGTGCACAATACTCTGTGGATGCATGACTACATCGATCGGGATCCCGGGAAACAGCCACCCCGCTTCAATGATCTCGAAAGCCTTGTTCACCATCGAGGCTGAATCGACTGTAATCCTTGCCCCCATTTCCCAGGTTGGGTGGTTCAGAACCTCGGATGGTGTGGCGGATCCGATGTTATCGAGCGGACAATCCCTCAGAGAACCTCCGCTTGCCGTGAGGATGATGCCCGAGGCGTTGTGCTCACCGGCCAGACATCTGAATATCGTGCTGTGCTCACTATCGACGGGAATCACTTTGCCGGATGCAATGAACTCACGCAACAGCTCCCCTCCCACCACCAGGCTTTCCTTGTTCGCCAGCGCAAGAGTCAGCCCATTCTGCGCTGTGAGCAGGCTTGCGCGGAGGCCGGCGCTGCCGACGATTGCATTCAGAACCAGATCAGCGCCATCAATCGCTCTCTGAAAGATATCTCTGCCGCTCAGTGCGGAGCCAGAATAACCCTTCGGAGGTTCGATCACGTATGCGCTGGATGGTTCGTATTCTTCGATCTGTCGGTCCAGGATATCGGTCCTGCTGTTGCAGAGGATGGAATGCAGTACGAGCTGCGGGGATTCACTTATAACTTCCAGCGCCTGCATTCCGATTGAGCCTGTAGAGCCCAGGACTGCGACCCGCTTCAATTCAGCCCCCAAGATGGCCGAAGTACACGAGCATCAGCCATGTTACTGGTGCAACGGCTATGAGGCTGTCGAATCTGTCGAGGATTCCGCCATGTCCGGGCAACATGCTCCCCGAGTCTTTCACTCCCGCATCCCTCTTGAGTGCTGACTCGAAGAGATCACCGATTACGGCGGCGATGCCGCCTGCTGCGCCCGTAAGAGCCATCTGCCAGACGGGTAGATTTCCAAGGACTGAACCCGCTGTTATCGCTCCTGCAATGGCGCCTGCAAGCCCTGCTGCAAGCCCTTCCCAGGACTTCGCAGGACTCACCGAGGGGATGAGTTTGTGCCTGCCGAACGGAGAGCCGACGAAGTAAGCGGAAGAGTCTCCGAACCAGCAGATGAGAAGCGGTATACCAATGAGAAAAACTCTATCGGAAGTAAGAGCATGTCTTGTGAGAAGACCGAATCCCAGGGCAATAACAGCGTAAGCTCCCATGCTGCCTGCAAGCCGGGTGCGCGCCTCTTTTACTCCGTCTTTCGCCAGCCAGTAAATGGACAGCAGAACCCCCGGGAACATGAGCGCCACAGCAAGGTACGCAGTGCCGGCCGCAACCGCGGCTGCAGCACCACCCGTAAAAAGCACTGCGAGGAAACAGGGAACGTTTCCTGCACCAGGCGCCAGCAATCGGGTAGCTTCCCAGGCAGCGAGTCCCGCGGTCAAAGCGAACAGGAATACCGTGAGGGGGGGGATTTCCAGAAGGATAACCACCACGAGGAGGGCAATGCCGACGGCAGCAACCAGAAGCCGACGAATAAGGGAAGGGAAAGAACTCACTTCCCTGCTCCGGATTTGAGACCGCCAAACCTCCGGTCGCGGCTGGCGTATGCATCCAGAGCCTCCTGAAGGTGTTCCTTCCTGAAGTCCGGCCAGAGGACCGGGGTGAACCAGAGCTCCGAGTACGCAGACTCCCAGATAAGGAAATTCGAGAGTCTCTGTTCTCCACTCGTTCTGATGATCAGGTCAGGATCCGGAACATCAGGAAGATACAGCCTGCCGGAAATGGAGGATTCATCCAGTTCATCAGGGCTGAGTTCTCCCGATGCTACCCTTTCGGATATTTCCCGGACAGCATCGAGAATCTCCGTTCTTCCTCCGTAGTTGAGGGCAAGGATCAGGTTAAGACCGGTGTTGCTTTCGGTTCGGGCGATACTTTTTCTGAGGTCTCTAAGGCTTGCAGCGGGAAGCCGTTCGAGCCTTCCAGTTGCACGAAGCCTTACGTTATTCCGGTGCAGGTCTTCGATATTCCTGCTCAGGAATCTCCGCAGGAGCAACATGATGAAGCTTACTTCGGCCCTTGGGCGCATCCAGTTCTCCGTTGAGAAGGCGAAGAGAGTCAGGTACTCGACACCTGCTTCTCCGCATAATTCAACAACTTCATGGATGGATTCCTCGGCAGCTCTATGACCGTCAATCCGCTTGAGCCCACGTTTCCTGGCCCAGCGGCCGTTACCGTCCATGATAATACCGATGTGAGTCGGAACAGCTGCCAACATGTCAGTGATCAGACCTCCAGGATTTCAGCTTCCTTCGTCTTCAGTATCCTGTCTATCCCGGAAATAGCGGTTTCCACCGCGTCCTGGACCAACTCCAGTGCGCGTTTCTCTTCATCTTCTGTTATCTCACCGGATTTCCTGGTCTTATGAAGGGTATCGTTGCCATCGCGCCGGATATTCCTGATCGCCGTTCTACCGTCTTCAGCAATCTTTTTCACATGTCGGATCAGATCTTTCCTTCTCTCCTCGGAGAGCTTGGGTACGGGAATTCTGATGACGTTGCCGTCAGCTGATGCACGCAGGCCAAGATCGGAAGACTCGACAGCCTTGACAATCGCTTCGGTTGTCGACTGATCCCAGGGCTGTATCACCAGCAGTCTTGGTTCCGGAGCGGAAATCCCTGCGACCTGTTTCAGCGGAAGAGCGTCTCCCCAACACTCGACTCTGATGTGATCGAGAAGAGCAGGGCTGGCCTTTCCGGTTCTGATAACCGCCATATCCCTGGAAATGCTCTGTACGGATTTATTCATCCTGTTTTCGAGATCCCGGAGAAGCTCAGGAATCATTTCACACCTCCCCAACCACCGTGCCGATGGCAGGTTCATTGAAGATCCGTTTCAGTACGTCCAGGTCGGTAACGTCAAACACCACAATCGGCAGATTGCTCTCACGGCACACTACCACTGCTGCAGCATCCATTACGCGTAAATTCTGTTCGAGAACCTGGTCGTAAGACAGCCTCTCGAACCTCTCTGCATCGCTGAACTGGACAGGGTCTCTGTCGTATACACCGTCCACCTTCGTACCCTTGAACAGAATGCTGCACCCGGTCTGGGCTGCCCTCAGAGCCGCTGCAGTATCGGTTGTCAGGAGGGGATTACCGGTTCCTCCTGCGAAGATAACGATGTAGCCGGAATCAAAGAGCTCTTCCGCCCTCCCGGGTGTATAGAATTCAACTCCTGTTCCGGGTACATCCAACGCGGAGAGCACGGCAACTCTGACACCATGCTTCTCGAGGGCATCCTGCATCGCGAGTCCATTGATCACTGTGGCCAGCATGCCCATGTAATCGGCTCTGGTGCGTTTAATACCAGTGAGTTCAGCGCCGCGAACGAAGTTTCCCCCGCCCGTGACCATACCTATCTGCCATCCGGCCGAAACAGATGAAGCCAGAACCCCGGCCAACCGGTCAGTGAATAAGGTATCGATTCCCGTACCGGATTCACCGGCAAGAACTTCTCCACTGAGTTTGAGCAGAATCCTGCCTTTGCGTTTGGCAGGGATATCTTCGCACATCTCAGGAACCTATCTCGAATCTCGTAAAACGATTCACAACGATGTTCTCCCCGATTTTGCCAATGAGGTCTGTCAGCACATCCTTTACGTTACCCAGCGAGCTGTCGTGAATCCACTCCTGATCCAGGAGACAGATTTCGGAAAAGTACTTCTCGAGCCTTCCCGTGATGATTTTCTCCACGATGTTGTCGGGTTTCCCGGAATCTACAAGCTGTTTTCCGAGAATCTCTCTCTCCTCGTTCAAGGTGTCTTCGGGAATTTCATCCCTGTCTACGAACTGAGGATCGCATGCTGCTACATGCATCGCCAGGAGCTTGCAGAACCCTTTGAAATCATCGGTCCTGGCAACGAAATCGGTTTCGCAGTTGACCTCTACGAGTACTCCCAGCTTGCCGACACCATGAATGTAAGAATAGACCAGGCCTTCACTTGCCAGCCTCCCTGCTCTCTTCGAGGCGACCTTTATTCCCTGCTCTCTGAGCAGCTTCAGAGCATCATCGATACTGCCTTTAGTCTCTTCGAGAGCTTTCTTGCAGTCCATCATACCCGCTCCGGAGATTCTTCGGAGTTCTTTTACGTCTTTCGCATCAACAGCCATCAGGTGTCCTTTCCCTCTTCCGGAACAGCTCCGCTGTCGGTGAGGTCGTCAGCGGCATCTGAGGAGGCTGCATCGGGAGCCGGGGGTTTCTTCCCGACAGGCTTTTTCTCCGCAGTCTTTTTCTTTGCGGGTGTCTTTTTCTCAGCTGGTTTCTTCTTGGGGGGAGCTTTCTTATCAGCCTTCTTCACTGCAGGCTTCTTGTCCGTTTTCTTTTCGACGGGTTTCTTCTCAGCCTTCTTCTCGGAAACTTTCTTTTCCGCAGGCTTCTTCTCAGCCTTCTTCTCGGGAGCTTTCTTTTCCGCGGGCTTCTTGTCAGCCTTCTTCTCGGGGGCTTTCTTTTCTGCGGGCTTCTTGTCAGCCTTCTTCTCGGGGGCTTTCTTTTCGGGAGCCTTCTTCTCTGCGGGCTTCCTGTCAGCAGGCTTCTCGACTGGTTTCTTCTCGGTCTGTTTCCGTACCGGCTCCCTTTTCTCTTTCTTCTCGAACGGTTTCTGTGCGATCTTCTTCTCAGGAGATGCCGCTTCATCCGTCTCGGCAGAAACCTGCTTCTCGGCATCTTCGGCAGCCATCGCGGCAAGGACTTCAGCTTCCTTTGCTTCCCGGTCTGCGCGCCCCTCTATACCCAGAAGGGCGAAATCTGAAAGCGTGCTAACGATCAGAGCAATCGATTTGATCGCATCATCATTTCCCGGAACAGGATAATCGACCTCAGTCGGATCGCAGTTCGTATCGACAATCCCAACACATGGAATTCCCAGCTTTCTTGCCTCGCGTACTGCTATGGCTTCCTTCTTGATGTCGACGACGACCACAACACCTGGAAGCCCCTTCATGTGCCTGATTCCGCAAAGATATTTATGGAGTCGCTCCATCTCTCTCGAGCGGGAAAGGATCTCCTTCTTCTTGAGGCTCTTGGGATAGCCTTCTCTAGCTTCCCTTTCGAGGTTCTCGAGTCTGAGAATACTCTTGTAGACCGTCTTGTAGTTGGTTAGAGTACCGCCAAGCCATCTCTCCGTCATGTAGAATTGACTGCATTTTTCTGCCTGTTCCCTGATTACCTCGCGTCCCTGTTTCTTGGTTGCGACGAACAGAACAGATTTGCCTTCGGCAACGCACCTGCATACGAGATTGGCTGCGTCATCGAGCTTCTCTCTGGCCTTTTTCAGGTCGATGATGTGAATGCCATTTCTGGCCATGAAGATGAACTCGCGCATTTTGGGGTTCCAGCGCTTCTCCTGATGACCGAAGTGGACTCCGGCCTCCAGCATCTTCTGGAGTGAGGGAATCTCCATAGTGTTTTCCAGTCCTTTCGGTTTCTATCCTCCGGTGAGTACCTGTGACGCCAATCCGCTGTAACGGACACCGGGCGCCATGTAACCCACCGTGCGTGGTTTGATGAACAGCTTCCGGTTTATCGCTTGGAGAACTGGAAGCGCTTTCTTGCCTTGGGCTGACCGTACTTCTTTCTCTCTACGACTCTGGGATCCCTGCGGAGCATACCCTCAGCCTTGAGAGGCTGTCTGAAATCTGGATTCGCTTCCACAAGTGCCCTGGCCAGTCCGAGCCTGATGGCCCCTGCCTGACCCGTCAGGCCGCCACCTCTCACGTTTACAATGATATCGTAGCTGTTCCGGACTTTCACAACATCCAGCGGTTCGAATGCATGTGCAAGCTGGGGAAGATCACCGAAGAACTCTCGGGGCTCCCTGTGGTTGATCGTTATCCTGCCGTTTCCCGGTCTGAGATAACACCTTGCCGTTGATGTCTTGCGACGCCCCACACCAGTATACTGTTCCATTTCACCTCCCCCGGAGTTATCTGTCGGGAAGAATTTGTGGTTGCTGAGCTTCATGTGGATGCTCGGCACCTGCGTAAATCTTGAGTTTCTTCAATTGAGCTCGACCAAGCCTGTTGTGGGGCATCATGCCCTTGACAGCATGCATCAGTACGCGCTCGGGGTGTTTCTCTAACATGTCCTTCATCAGTACGGACTTCTGCCCTCCGGGGTACCCGGAATGACGATAGTAGACCTTCTGTTCGAGCTTCCTTCCGGAAATGTTTATCTTGTCGACGTTGACAACAACGATAAAATCGCCCGTGTCTATATGCGCTGTGTAAACAGGCTTGTTCTTGCCCTGCAGAATGGTAGCAATACGGGCTGCAAGGCGACCGAGAGTGTAATCGGCTGCGTCAACAAGCCACCATTTCCTCTCGATCTCACCCACCTTTGCGGAATAAGTTCTCAATTTTTTCCTTCCTCCAGAATCTAACCGGCTAAAAGAGTGTTTTCGCACCCTGGTTTGAATCCACAGAACAGTACTGAAAAGTAGAACCCACCCTTTAACCCATTTCAGAGAGGGCGTTTACCTGTTCAGTAATGCTGTACCGCTCACTATTTCGAACGGAACAGGTATTCTGCCTTATGCTTAAGAGAAAGTCAAGGATTCCAGCAGAGGAGTGAAACACCGTTCCCGGGCAAACGATCGGTATTCGTAATCGAGAATGGTTGTGAAACGCTGGACAGCACGCATTCGAGACCTGATTCGAGGGTGACGGCAATCAGCTCGAAATTCAAAGCATCTCCTCGAGGCGATCAAGCGAGCAGAACGTTACCCCCCCCCGTTCGAAAATGTCGATAACTTCGTCATTCCACCGGGCTATAACAGCTATCATCCTGAAGCTCTCAGCCGATGCTGTATGAGATCTTCCCACCACGGAGAGGGAGCGCTGGCGGAAGGGAATCCTTCTGCTGAAGGACTGTGGAAGAACACATACCTTCCCACGGTAGAACGGAATCAGCAGATCCACTCCCGGCCATGGCTCGAGTCGAAGCGGACGACTGAATCTTTTCCCCCGGAGTATGCTCCATGTGCTGCTGTAGATAAACCTGGATGCCCTTGCGTCGAGCTGGGAGCCGAGGAGAAAGCTTCCCGTTCGTACCTCCATCCTCTCTGGAAGCAGCTCGAGCACACTGGCCATGGATGCGGGCAATCCAGCAGGAGGTATGGGACGCCCGGAATCAGGTTCGGCTATGCGTCTGCCTACTTCCGTCCAGAGGAACCTGAGCCATCTGTTCTTCACGGTTCGGTTCTCTCGTTATCGATGGCTTCACTTATTACCCTGTAAGCCGTGGATGAATCAAACCCTCGCCTGGACAGAAAAGCCGTTGCTCTCCTGAAGGCGGTCTCTCTGTCGAGAGAGCCGTACTTTCTTCTGACGGAATTGACAAGTTCGGGAATGAGCTCGTCATCTTTACGTTCGGCAAGAACGCGCACGATTATCTCCTCAGAGACCCCTCGTTTTCTCAGTTCTGCCCTGAGTCTTCTGTCGCCCATGGGGGATCTGATCGTGTGGCTGGTGATGAACATCTTCGCGTACCTGGTATCATCGACATACCCATGCTTCTGAGCCCATCTGACTACGTGCTCCCCTGTTTCGATGGAGTATCCCCTCCGGGCAAGGTAAGCCTTCAACTGGCTGGCGGTATGCTCTGTTTTCTCCAGGAATCTCCCGGTATCGGCAAGGGCAGCAGGTATCTGGTATTTACGTGCAAGATCGTTCAGTATCTGAATAGCAATCTCACTGTTAACAGCAATACCCGCCTCTGCAATCACCTTTACGGGAAGTGCGAGCTTCCAGACCGTCAGATCGAGAAGGAGCCAGCCCTTTCGAAGGGAGACAACCGATGAGACGGTAACGGTGTCTGTCCCTATTCCTCTTCCTCCTTGCCGGAGAGAACGGGCAATTCATACAGTTCTCTCAGCCTGGTTTCGAGCTCGGTGGCTACATCGGCATTCTCGAGGAGGAATTTGCGGGCATTCTCTTTGCCCTGACCGATCTGGCGATCGCCGTAGGAGTACCACGTTCCCCTCCGCGAGATGAGTTCCTTCTCCATGCCCAGATCAATGAGCTCCCCCTCGGTTGAAATTCCCTCACCATGAATGAGGTCGAACTCGATTATCCTGAAGGGAGGAGCAAGTTTGTTCTTGACGACCTTTACCTTGGTTCGGCTGCCTACAACTACGTCACCCTCCTTGATGGATGCTACCCTCCGGACATCCAGTCTCACACTGGCGTAGAACTTCAATGCCCTGCCACCGGAAGTCGTCTCGGGGTTACCGAACATTACTCCTATCTTCATTCTGATCTGGTTGATGAAGACGACGGCACACTTCGAACGGGAGACTGCTCCGGTTAGCTTACGAAGTGCCTGGGACATCAGTCTGGCTTGAAGACCGACGTGGGCGTCACCCATCTCGCCTTCGATTTCAGCACGGGGAACAAGTGCTGCAACGGAATCGATAACGATTACATCGACTGCGTTGCTTCTGACAAGCATCTCCGTGATCTCGAGGGCCTGTTCACCGCTGGAAGGCTGTGAGACGAGCAGCTTGTCGATATCGAGACCTAGTTTTTCAGCATAAACGGGATCGAGAGCGTGTTCGGCATCTATGAACGCAACCTCACCTCCGAGCTTCTGAGCTGAGGCGAGAAGATGCAGGGCAAGGGTCGTCTTTCCCGAAGCTTCGGCACCGTATATCTCGGTTACCCTTCCCCTGGGAATTCCTCCGATACCCAGTGCGATGTCCAGTGCAAGCGAACCCGAGGGAATGATCTCGACTTTCTGTATTGAACTCTCACCGAGTCTCATTACCGCGCCTGGTCCAAACTGCTTCTGTATCTGTTGAAAAGCCGCTTCGAGTGCCTTCTGTTTGTCCTGCGAAACGGGTGTTTTTCGAGCCATTGTTCCTTCCTCTCCCAGGTCTATTCCTCGAGTCTGTAACTGCAGATCTCACTGTAATCAGGCCCTGTTGACGACAGGGTACTGTTGAATACCACGATTCTGTTCAGCACGCCCTTCCATGGTCCGGGGGGCGGAATTTCGACTCTCTCATTATACCTGCCCTGCCTGGCAATGGTAAGATGAGGATTGAAACGTTTCATCCGTTTCGGCATCTGTCTGTCACCCTTTACCTCTGAAAGGATACGGGCTATTTCGAACAGACCGGGGCTCCATTTGCCGCTTACCCAGTAGACCGAAGGAAGGTGTTCTCTGCCCCTGGTGAACGTACCGGAGCGGTCGAGAGTGAACTCGCTTCCCGTAAGACGGTTACTGCTCAGAATCTGATCGATGTGAGCAATTTCGTCTGATCCGACATCCCCCAGGAACCGGATCGTCAGGTGGATGAGTTCCGTGCGCACCCACCGAAGTCCGGGAAAACTGCTCCTCAGAGGTGTCAGCCAGCGGTCGAGTTTCAGCCGAACATCGTCCGGAAGAGGCAGGGCCACGAATATCCGCACTAAAGTTCCTTCTTCAGCATGCTGAACAGCATACCCAGTGCCGTACTGACGGCTCCCCTCCTGACGGCTTCCCTGCCGCCTGAGAAATGGTGTTCTCTCGCTTCGGAGACGTTTCCCACCAGCGCGGCGGTCCATACCGTCCCAACGGGCTTGTCCGCTGTGCCTCCGCCCGGACCGGCTATACCGGAGACGGCAAGTGATGCATCGCAGCGAAGCTTCGAGGCAACACCTGAAACCATGGACAGGACAACCTCCCTGCTGACCGCACCATGCTCATCGATAACCTCTTCTGAAACCCCGAGGAGATTTACTTTTACAGCATTCGAATAGGAGATCACTCCTCCGCAGAACCACCGCGAAGAACCCGGAACCGAAGTGAGTGATGCCCCGAGCAGACCGCCGGTGCAGGATTCGGCAACGGCAAGTGTCAGCTCCCGTTTACCAAGAAGTTCTCCTACGGCTGCCTCGAGGCTTCCAGACTGAGTACAGCCGTAGCAATGGGAACCTAGAGATCTGCAGATCATTCTGGAGAATTCCCCCTCCCTGTCTCCCTTTATCCTGATATCGACTCGTCCGATTGCCGGCAGAAACCCGAGTTCGACGCCGGCCAGAGAAGCCTCTGAAGAGAACCTGTCGAACAGACTGTTCTCTGGAATACCCCAGGTTCTCACGTAGTCGAAACAAGAAGATTCCGGGGTGGCAGGGCATCCTGCGGCTTCAAGGCATACGGGAAGCAACGCTTCGGCTTCTGCCGGAACACCTGGAACACAGATCACCGAAAGCGATGGAAGATCCAGTACAACACCTGGTGCAATACCACGGGGATTGGCAACCGGCAGTGCACCCAGAGGAATATCGGCCTGTTTCAGAGCGGAATCAGGCATCTCCCTTCCGAGTCGAGAGTAACGGTCTCGAATCATGTCGACTGCGCGGGAATCACGTTCGATGGGAACTGAGGCGGCACATGCAACCGAAGAGAGCGTGAGATCGTCGTCAGTGGGGCCAAGCCCTCCCGTTGTTACGAGCAGTGTTCGGGGAGCTGCGATATCAATGAGTGTGCGGGATATATCGTGCGTGTCGTCGTGAACGATTCTGCACTGATAAACAGGCAACCCGTGTGAATGAAGAATCTTTGAGAGATTTCCGAGGTTGCTGTCTCTTGTCCTGCCTTCAAGGAGCTCGTCACCGATCAGAATAAGCGCGGATTCAGAAAAATCTGGCATGAACAATAACTCCAAGAACGATCAGAATCGCCGAAAGAAGACCTGCAGCAACATCGTCGAGGAGGATTCCTGCCGGTGTTTTCATTCGGTCGAAATACGAAACGGGCCACGGCTTCAGTATATCGAAGAGTCTGAAAATTACAAGTGCCGAGGCAATCCCCGGCAACCCCCAGGACGAGGGAACCGCGAGGCACGCAATCCAGCAGCCTGCGAATTCGTCAACATTCACCCGTGAGGGATCATGTCCCCACAATCTGTATCCCTCTTTGCAGCCCCACATTGACAGTGGAAGAATGAGCACGAGGGAAGCAGGTTCCACCCAGGCGGGAAAAAGACTCCTGACCAGCCAGAACACGAAAGAGGAAACGATGCTTCCTGCAGTTCCCGGTGCAACCGGACAGAAACCGGAACCGAGAACCGTTGCCACGGCAGCGCCGGGAAAACCGTTAAGACGACTCACTGTAGAAGCCTTTGCAGGATCAACCTGTTGCGCCAGAAGTAGTCTACACCAGAGACCAGCGTGAGAATCACGGCAATGACAAGGGTGTAGAAAGCAGTCGATTGCAGTGCACTTACGAAAACACTGGCTTGATCCAGATCTATTACGGAAAGAAGGAGATAACACAGGAGAGAGAACATCTGTGCAACCGTTTTCCATTTCCCGATTCGGGACGGCATGATGAGAACTCCAGCGTATGCAGCAATTGCCCTGAGCCCGGTGACGAGCAGTTCACGACCGATTATCAGGAAAGCTCCCCACACGGGCATCAGCTCGATCTGAACCAGCCCGATCAGAGCAAGCGCAACGAACAGCTTATCCGCAAGAGGATCGAGAAACTTGCCGAGGTTTGTAACCCAGCCGTACTTCCTGGCGATGTAGCCATCGTAGATATCACTGAAAGCGGCGATGACGAACACGCCCAGTGCAGCAATCCTCGATGTCCTGTCCGTGTTCATGAGAAGCACCATGAAGAGGGGGCTTAGCAGAATCCTGAGAATTGTGATCCTGTTAGGCCAGTTCAGCGCCATCCTCTCAGACCTGCTGCCTTCCCTCAAAAGCCTGTGACAGTGTGAGGGCATCTGCGAATTCGACGGATGCTCCGGGGGGAAGACCTCGTGCGAGTCGAGTTACGCGGACACCCAGTGCATCGATAATCCGGGCGAAGTAAGCGGCTGTGGCATCTCCATCAGCGGTTGAATCGAGTGCAAGGATAACCTCTTCGCAGACAATCCCCTTCACCATCTCTCTCAGCTTATCGACACCCAGTTCTGAAGGTCCGATTCCATCGAGGGGAGCCAGGTATCCGTGTAGTACGAAGTATCTGCCCCTGAAGAGTCCCGCATCCTCCATCGACATGAGATCGGCAGGAGTCTGCACAATGCATATGCTGCTGTTCCGGGAAGGCTCAGAGCAGATATCGCATACTTCGCTCTCGGTCAGGTTTCTACAGATGGAGCATTCGCCTACATTCTCGTACGTTTGTCGAAGGACTTCAGACAGATCTCTGGCAAGATCCTTGTGATCGACGAGGTTGAATGCCAGTCTGAGAGCCGTCTTTCTGCCGATACCCGGAAGCCTGGACAGCTCGACGGTAAGCCGGTCGAATACCGATGAACTCACAGGAGCCCCCCCAATCCGCCAGGCATTCCCATCCCCTGCATCTTTTCCGCTGACAGCTCACGACTTCTTTCCACGGCATCACGGATGGCAGCCAGAATCGTGTCTTCGAGCATTTCTACATCGTCGGGATCAACGACTTCCGGGGAAATGTTTATCTCCTTGAGTTCGCCCTGTCCGGATACGACTGCCTTCACCAGTCCCCCTGCGGCGGTTCCTTCGATTCTCTCTGCTTCCAGCTCCTCCTGCATCCTGATGATGCTCTCCTGCATTATCTGAGCCTGCGCCATCATCTGTTTCATCTGCTTGTTCACTTCCGACAACCTCCGCAGAGCTAACCCTGATTCTCTCTCGTTTCGTGACTTATGGCATCGAACATGTCCAGGATCTTGCGCGTTACTTCCTTCTCTGCTTCCCTGACAGCCGGGTCGGTTCTCCGTTCTCCGCTTTCCCTTCCCAGATGAACCGGGTTCCCATTCCCCGGTTCAGAGGATGGAATATTTTCCGCTTCAGGGGTTACGGACTCCAGTTGTGGAGTGTGCTCTTCTGCCGGAATCCGGTCGGTCGAATCAGGCTTCGTGCTCGAAGATGTACTCCCGGAATCCTCGTCAGTTCTTAACCGTCTCTCTTCCGCAGCTGCTGCTCTCACCGAGATATTCTCAGAAACCGGCGGCAGGTCCGCTAAATTAAATGCAAGAGACAATTTTGACGCAGTAAGGACGGCACTCTCGAAGATAACTCTGGGGAGACTGCTGTTCCGGGCCTGCGCTGCAGAATTTACAATAATGCGGAGAACGTTGAGTACGGCAACATCGGATACGCCAGCCGCAGTTTTTACGAGAAGGTCCATTTCGCTGTCAGATACATCATCAAGAGCAAGTGATGCTCCGGTAGCAACCATCAGAAGATTTCGAAGATATGAAGTGAAGGCATTCATCAGCTCCTCGATGCTGTAGCCTTTCGCAAATGCCCTGTCAACGTAGTCCAGAGCTTCTCCGGAACGCCCCCTGAGAATTGATCCAGCCAGGTTTGCCAGCAGATCGGACTCGACCAGCCCCAGCAGACTTCCGATCTCCTCTCCCCTGATATCGTTCCCTGCAAAGCTCACCATCTGGTCCATAAGGGACAAGGCATCTCTCATGCTGCCGCCGCTGGATCTGCAGATCAGACCCAGTGCCATGGAGTCGATTGTAATACCCTCACCAGCAGCTTCCCTCTGCAGGTACTCAGCCATGACCACCGAGGGGATTCTCCTGAAATCAAACCTCTGACAGCGGCTGAGAATTGTAGCCGGGACTTTGTGTGGTTCGGTTGTGGCGAATATGAAGATCACCATGGGAGGAGGCTCTTCGAGTATCTTGAGAAGAGCGTTGAAAGCTTCCTTTGTCAGCATATGAACTTCGTCGATAATGTATATTTTGAAGTGACCCTCCGCTGCAGCATATCTGGCTTTCTCTCGAAGATCTCTTATCTCATCGATTCCGCGATTGCTCGCGCCATCGATCTCCAGAACATCGAGATGATTACCTATCGTGATCCGTTTACAGGCATCACAAGTCTGACAGGGTTCAGGGGTGGGTCCGTTCTGGCAGTTGAGGGCTTTTGCCAGAATTCTGGCAGTGGTCGTCTTGCCGACCCCTCTTGGGCCAGTGAAGATGTAGGCATGGCCAATCCTGCCCGATGAGATGGCATTCTTCAGGGTCACAGTGACATGATCCTGCGCGAGAACGTCGTCGAAAGTCTGGGGACGCCATTTACGAGCGAATACAAGATAACTCAATTGAACCCCTCCTGTACCGGTCGTGCGGCCCGGATTGACATGTTTCACGGACGCACGTCGGCAGCCGGCTCAGAACAGGTTGATCCACGTCGCCCGACAGACATCGCTTACCGCTGCTACCTTCCGGTCCTGACGGGGTTCACGAGCTGCCGCCGCGCGGGTCCTGTTCATCAACACCGCTTACCACGGAACGGAGCCGTTACGCAATGCCGCGCCGGGTGTTCGGTCCTGCTGTAGCGGATTGCAGGTTCAGGGCACCGCTGGCTCCCCACCTAGCACGACCGGTGAGGAAATATACGTTCATGATGTGGACCATCCAACCTCCACGAAGATACAACTACGACTCCGGAATGATCAGGATACGGTAGGTTGATTCGTCCTCGAGGGCGGGAATGTCCGGAAGTGAGTCACCAAAAAAACATGAATGCATATCTGCGTTATCCCTGTCTCCATTCAGGAAGACAGGATATTTCCTGATCCAGGATGCACCTGCTGCAACACTCGAAGTGGTTTCCACGATAACTGCAGTTCCTTCGGCCAGAGAGGCGTCGAGCTGAGAGAGCCAGGAGGAAAATCTCGAAGCACTGTTCTGTCTGACAACGATTATTCGATCTACCGAACTCGTGCTGTCGAAACCTGCGTTCTCGGCAAGCCGGTACGCGATTCCGGCAACAAGCGAGTCCCCATTGATCATGTAGACGCCGCTTGTCCAGTTCTCCCACGTGCGATCAGGATGCCCCGTAAAATGCTGGATCAGCGTGTCGCCCATTATCCCGACTGGTTCGCCTCCGACGACTAGTACGTGGACGGGCAGGTTTATCGTACTTGTCTCTGCAAGTGAACTGGCACTGCTGTCATGAGCCTGGTCAGGCAATGGAAGCACCATCCCGGTGACAACGGAATCGATATCACTCGCCGAACCAGAGGAAGAAGTAAACCGCTCGGGCACGAGTACTCCACTCAACAGGAGAGCTGCCATAACAAGACAGATTCCAACGGTCAGTGCACCAAGCCAACCGGGAATCCTGACGTACCTGCGTGAGGCTGCAAGCATTCTGAGACCGGCTACTGCTCCACCCTGTCTGCGATGACCAGCACGCGTTTCCGAAAGCAATTTCGTTAACTCCGCTGAAAGATTCGTTCCCCTTGCAGAGAACCTGAATGCAGTGGACTCGTTCAGGTAGAGCCAGACACCGGGAGTAGCCAGAATGATCGTATCACCCTCCTGAAGCTCGATCCGACCCTCCCCTGCCAGAGCGCTATCAACTCCCAGAAAAGCTGTTGTTTCCCTTGCCTTCTGTCTGTATCCGGGTTCGCCAGGTGTGAGACCTTCCAGCGTGGCAACGGTGTGATCGATGGACAGCAATCTGGATACACCGCCCGACACCAGGTAGACGCGGCAATTCCCTATCCAGCAGAACCAGACACGGTCATCTATTACCGAAGCGGCAGCAACCGAGCATCCAGCAAGTTCATGGGCCTTTATCCAGCTGCCGGCTTCGTCGAATGCATCCATTATTGCTTCGCCGGGACCAAAGGCGACGCCTTCGGCAAACGTGTCACGGATTATCGATATGGTCCTGTCGGCCGACTCCGTATCCTGACCAATCGATTCGGCGACAACTGCAACACTCGCGTAGGGATATCTTCCTGAAAACCCATCGGCAACGGAGTGTCGCTGATACCTGCTCCTGCCGGATTGACGACGCCATTGCATGTCAATTTCTCTGGAAGTAAGGACACTACCACGCATGCTCTACCTGTATCCGGAGATGGTGGAGATGAGCGGGATCGAACCGCTGACCTCTGCCTTGCGAAGGCAGCGCTCTTCCAACTGAGCTACATCCCCACACAGGTTCGAGGTTCTCGCAATGTGGAATTGAGAACGATCTATCACGGTCTAGCCGGATATGTAGATCCTGCCGCATCCCGAGAGAGTCAGGAAATCCGGAGAGTCCGGTTTCTTTTGAAGCTCGATATCCTTTCCTGCTGCCAGAAGGCTGCTCGATCTCACTGTAAGGGTTGTCCTGTTGTCACCAGGCAGGAAGACTTCTCTTATTCTGCCGCCTGCGAAACAGAGCATCTCGGAACCCTCCGGGGCTTCGAGTCTGACAAGTGCCGGTACGTCAGCGATGTCGGCAGGGCTTTCGATCACGCAGGAATCGAAAAGGACCATTCTATCGCTTCTGACGCACATTCCCTGCTCGATAGCAATGATGACAGGTGTTCTGCCTCCCTGTCCAAGCCAGATGGAGCCGGAACCACTGATGAGTCTCTTTCCATCGTCTGCTTCGAGATTCAGATGCGAATTCATTGCAGCGATGTACGCCTGGCGAACGGCAAGGGTACCTTTTTCTAGTTCGACTATGACAAGTGACTCGAAATCGGGCTTGTGGATCGTGTACACCGCAGGCTCGGCTGCTGCAGGGGGAGCC